>JAYVPP010000023.1:0-8734 GCA_043757305.1 Candidatus Kaiserbacteria bacterium | reverse complement strand
ACAGACTTTCCCGTACCTGTTTGTCCAATGACATAGAGGTGTCGCAAGCGGTCTTTTTCTGCAAGGAAAATATCGGTGTGTTTACCGCGGTATTCATTAAAGCCAAGAGCAGTGCCAGCTGTGGGAAGCTCGAGCGGAGCCGGCGCGGTCTTTGCGCGCGATTGTTTAAACTGAGGCGCCACGTCCGCGCCGGCTCCTGGGAAGTGAATGAGTCCCGCGAGCTCAGTAGTGGAGAGTGGCAATACGCCCTTGCCATCAAATTCGCGGAATGTAAACGAGCGAAGCGCTTCATACAGTCTGCGACCTTTTGGATGTTTCCACGACAAGCGGTTGCCACGAGTAGATTCAAATTGGTTGAACGATGACTCAATATCGCCAAGTGTTTTTCGTGCACTGCTTTCGCTTTTCGCAGATACCGCGATACGAATATGCGCTTCGAGTATTGGGCTAGAAATCTTTTTATCAAAAAGCTCAAGCGCTTTGTCATCGGCGCGTTCCTGCTCTTTTTCTTTATTCTTTGACTCTTGTGATTTAAAAATATCTTTGACACCCTCAAAAAGTTCGCCTGCAACAGTGGAGAGGCGAATTGCTTTTTCAACCTTCATACCCTTCGCAACTTTCTTTTCAATACCTCGGTACATTTCATGATAGTGATCACCACCATCACGAAGCACTATCTGCAGCGCAGCACCTCCGCCTGTCTTTTCAATCTTCGAAAATGCATTGAGGAGTACAGAGAGCGGGTCGTGATCAAACTCTTCGTATAATTTCAAGGGATAAATGGGGTGTTCATGAAGTGTTGCGTGTGCAGTGAGTGCCGTACCACCTTCTGCGAAAATATTGTAGTCATGCTTTTGTTCGGTGATGAGTGCGTGTGGGTAGAGCGAGAGGATGTGTTTCTCGAAAAGGTCTATATGCGCTGTTGGCACCGCCACGTAAAAAACGATGTCGTCACTTCCCTCACCCACGGCAAGCTCGAGAGTGAAATGCTCTTTTGCTGCACCCTTTGAAACGGAGCGCATGCCTGCATAAAATTGCTCCATAGCAGAAATCACTTCTTTGAGTGGATGTTGGTTTTCTTGGCCCTCTTCTTTTTCTGGAAGCGCAACTTCAAACAGCGTCATATGAAGTACATTCCACAGTGTGCCGCCTTCACGCATGTCGCTCATACGGCGGCCGTCTTTAATGGCTTCGATGAGCGCACTGTGTACTTCGTCGGTCAGGTGCGGGTCGCTTTGTTTTTCGAGTACGATGAGTGCATTTTTGATACCACGTGCAAATGCAATGGAAACGATGCCGTCGGCTTTGTGCATTGCAGCATCTATCATCTCTGCATGTCCGCGCGCTTCGTGCTCGCTCATCTGGTGTTTTGGAGCAAGCACCATACTAGGTGCATGTTCGGCATAGTCACGAAGCGCATCTTTTCCGGCAGCAAGAAGCTCGTGGTGGTCTGCGTGAATGGAGCGGTCGAGAACAGATCGCTCGCGGAGCGCTATTTGCTCGCGGAGATACGCAATTTCTTCTTCTGGAGACGCAAAGCGTCGTTGTGGAGCTTGCTCAAGTGCCATTTCTTATATTGTAGCCTCTCATAGCGTTCCTTCCCTAGCTAAAACGTCCACAGGTAAGCGCGAGCGAAAATTTTGCTAAAAGTTAAATAGTATGATATAATAAAAAAAGACTAGAAGCGGCAAAAAGTCGTAATAAAAACACTCACAGGGATGAGTTCTGCTATTAATAAAAGGAGTTTATAATGCAGATTGCCTCACAAAGTACTTTCCCTGCCTGGAAGCAAATGGTATGGAATCGAACTACAGCACTTTCATTTGAAGCAGTGAGATCATTCGTTCTCATCGCAGAAAAAACAAGACGCGATCAGTCGATTGTTCTCTATACATTGCTCGAGGCAGCAAGAAACCGTGAGTCTATTAAGACTTTCGACGACGTGGTGCCAAAAGATCATGTGTGGATGACTTCGCTCTATGACGAAGCCATCGCACTACTTCTCGGGCCTATCTTCTATCGAATGAAAATCGGCAGTAGCATGACCAGTGGTGTAGCTGTTCCCAGAGAAGGTGCTCTCGATAGCTTCAATTATGACCTGCAGACACACCGGGAGATGCTCCGGCTCATACTGCAAGGCGCACGCTAAAAACGACCCGCGAACACATTGTGTTCGCGGGTTTATTTATTTTTATTTACCGTTTTGAGATGATAGAGCGTTTGTATGCGTCGAGATGCTCGAGCGCCGCACCGGTGCCTTTTGCAACACAAAATAAGGCACTATCTGCGACAACAGCTTTCACGCCGGTGCGGCGCTTCACGAGCTCAGGAAAATTGCGCAGGAGCGAGGTACCACCTGTCATGATGATACCCTGGTCGATAATGTCCGCAGCGAGCTCTGGCGGTGTTTCTTGAAACACATCTTTGATAGCTTTTATCATTTCACGAAGCTCGCGAGAGATAGCACGCACGACATCGTTTGTCTTGAGCTCCGCAGTGCGTGGAAGGCCGGTAAGGAGGTCGCGGCCTTTTATTTCCATCGTGAGCTCTTCCTCGAGTGGGAGAGCAGATCCCACTTGTATTTTAATATCCTCTGCAGTTTTTTCACCGATGGCGAGGTTCAGTGTTTTCTTCACATAGTCAGTGATGGCGTGGTCAATACTATTTCCTGCACACTTCACGGAGTTTGATGCGACGATACCACCGAGCGAAATGACCGCGACGTCGATAGTGCCACCACCGATATCGACAATCATGTGTCCACGCGGCTCGTTGATGGGAATATTTGCACCGATAGCCGCAAGAATTGGCTCCTTCACAACGTACGCATTTCGTGCGCCTGCTTTGTGGGCAGCTTCTACCACCGCACGCTTCTCTGTAGAGGATACACCTGCTGGTACGGACACCATTACTTCTGGTTTGAAAAGATTCCAAGGTCCTAGTGCTTTGCGAAGAAAGTACCGCAGCATTGCTTCCGTCACACGGTAGTCGGCGATGACGCCATCTTTCATCGGTCGGTACGCACGAATACTGTCTGGTGTGCGACCTATCATCAGCTTGGCCTCAGCGCCCACCGCGAGGATTTTATTATTTTCAGAAACAGCGACCACTGAAGGCTCGTTGAGAACAATGCCCTTTCCCGCAACGAAGACAAGAATGTTTGTCGTACCGAGGTCAATACCCACCTTTGGAATGAGACGCATAGTGCTGGTATCATAGCTTTTTTTTGAAGCTCCTGCACGTATAAAAAACCGGACACAAGAGTGTCCGGTTTTACACTACGTTGAGTATTCTTGATCTGGAGCGAGGCAATCACTTTTGGTGTTGTAGTATTGAAAGATGTCAGTTCTGTCCAGTGCGATGAACTGCGCAAGTTTTACAGCAGTACGTTCACTCAGGTGATGGGTTTTGAGGTGCTCAGCCACTGTACAACCGAAGATAGTTTTGCAGCGCTCGCTCTGAAACTCTACGACCACCTTACCGTTGACACTTGCTCGTGTAGTGACCAGTGGGCGAGGCATTTTGAGAATCTCAAAAAGAATTTCATCAAATTTTACTTCCGCAAGCATTATCCCCGTGATAGTAATGCTAGTACTTCCCGTCCAATTGGTGAGTGGGGTCTGCCCGGTCTTGTCTAGGTAAGCAGCAATCTCATAACAGGCGGTTTGATACACCAGGTGTATGTCTAATCGGTTCCGGTTCATTGTTTCCTCCTCTAAACAAATCTCTTTTGAGAATACATCGTGTCTCTATTCCTTGTCAAAAAATTGCGTAGTATAAGGATTTGGCAATGTTCTCTCCGTTCGCGTATGATTGAAACATAACCTTATATATATGACTGAACCAACTGCAGAAAAAACTGTTCTATCGCTTGCTATTGAAGGCGGTATTCCCCTTTCGGGCATGGTGAAAACAAATACCTCAAAGAATGGTGCGGTCGCACTTCTTGCTGCTTCACTTCTGAATAAAGGCACAACGACGCTCCACCGCATGCCACGCATTGAAGAAGTGTTTCGTTTGGTGGAAGTATTGAAGTCTATTGGTGTATCACTCGAATGGAAAGAAGCGGCTGACGGTTCTCAGTCGCTCATCATCACACCACCTGCCGACTTTGATCTTTCTCGCATAGATGAGCAAGCCGCCCGCCTGACGCGGAGCATTATTTTGTTTATCGGACCGCTCATTCATCGCTTTGGTGATTTTCGTCTCCCCCAGGCGGGCGGCTGCAAGCTCGGCAGTCGCACCGTTCGCCCACACTTCTACGCAGTGGAGCCACTTGGCGTCCACGTAGAAGCAGAAGAAAATCATTTCCATGTAACCCGCGGTGCCTTTGTGCAAAACCAAGAAGTGGTGCTCTATGAGTCGGGAGACACCGTGACCGAAAACGCCATCATGTCTGCAGCACTCATTCCTGGAGCTACGACCTTTAAGTACGCGTCTTCAAACTACCAAGTTGCAGAGCTCTGCTACTTTCTCGAAGCCTGTGGCGTGCAGATAGACGGCGTGGGAGGAACGACCATCACTGTTCATGGTGTGAATGACATCAATACAAATATTGAGTATACACTTTCTGAGGATCCTATCGACGCAATGTTTTTCCTTGCGGCGGCAATCGTTACGCGTTCAAGTATTACCATTTCGCGTGCCCCTATCGACTACCTCGAGCTCGAGCTTCTCAAGCTCGAGAAAATGGGTTTTATGTATACGAAAAGTGATGTGTACCTTTCAGAAAATGGAAAGACAAAGCTTGTCGACATTGTCACGCAGCCGTCCACGCTCACAGCACTTGATGAAAAGATTTATGGTCGCCCCTACCCTGGCCTCAATATCGACAACCTCCCGTTCTTTGCGGTTATCGCTACAGCTGCTGCGGGACAAACACTGATACACGACTGGGCGTACGATGGTCGTGCGGTGCATTTTATGGAGCTCGAGCACCTCGGTGCGCATCTGCTCCTCGCGGACCCGCACCGCGTTTTTGTGACGGGTCCGACAGAGCTTCAGCCTGCCGACCTCGTCTGCCCGCCGGCACTAAGGCCGGCGGCCATCCTCCTCATCGGCATGCTCGGCGCAAAAGGCTCCTCAAAGCTCCACAACATCTACAGCATCAAACGCGGGTATGAAAACATCGCCGAGCGTTTGCAGGGACTTGGTGCAAAGGTGGAAGTGTTCAACGAATAAAGACCGCTCAAATTAAACAGGTCCTTCCTGTTAAACAGGAAGGACCTGTTTAATTCTGCTACTGTCGAGGTGTTGTTTTGTCTCTACGGACAAAACCTAAAGGAACACCTCGAACCAGCCAGCGCATCTACGCAAGTCTTCATCAAAGCAAATCCTCGCTTTTATTACATAAAAAGAAAACCGCCCGACGGACGATTTTCCGTGGGCGGTGATTAATTAGCTAGTTTCCAACTTTCATTGACAACTACATTTTCGTAAAGCCGTTGTCCGATCCATACGTCGATTTGAATATTGGCAACGGCACTTTCCCTATCCGTAAATGCGTACCACACCCTTCTTACAGGCTCGTAATCCCCTGTACCGAACAAATCGATTTTTTCGCCAACCCTTGGCAAAACAGGGAAATAAAAATCTTTCACCATATTACCGCCCACCTCACCTGGTTCGTCTCCATATTCGGCTACCTTGACAGTTACTTTCAGCATTTAAAGATCCTTTCGTTGCAAAACTACTACAAATATACATACTAATTCTATATTTGTCAATACTCCTCTTTCTACATGGTAGAATGCAATCATGTACGTCATTGAGGTAGTGCCACTGTCGGTGGGAGGAAGTGTCGATACGCTTTCGTACTTTTCGAGCATTCCCTATGAGCGCGGCTCGGTGATCACCATCCCTATCCGCTCGCGTGACACCGATGCAGTAGTAATGTCTGCGCTTCCCGTCTCGGCGCTCAAGACCGTGCTTCGCGCGGCGACGTTTACTCTTCGCAAACTTCCACCGCAGATTATTGTCGGGCATCTCTCGCCGACATTTCTTGCGCTTGTCGACACTATTGCACTTGAGCGCGCGCAGCATCAGACCGATGTGCTTTCCGCGCTGGTGCCAAAGCGTCGCGAGCTCTTGCAGCACAAGTCTGATGCTGCGCGCGCACTCACACTTCCAGTAGTGCAAGTGCTTATCAATACCGAAGCCGGACGCTTCGATGAATATCAGCGCATCGTGCGTGAGTCATTTGCAAAACATGAGTCAGTTGTCTGTGTAGTGCCCACGCTTCGCAGTATTGAGTATGCAGTACGTGCGCTTTCTTCAGGCATTGAAAAGTACGTCGTGGTGCTTCGTGGCGGCAAGGCGACTAAAGCAGAACGCGAGCAGCTCGCGCGCCTTGGTGAGACACATCCGCTTCTTATCATCACCACTCCTACCTACGCTTACTTGGAACGTGGCGATATTGGTACGACCATCATTGAGTCATCGCGCTCGAAAGGATATAAAACCATCAAGAAGCCGTACCTCGACCATGTGCACGCTCTACTTACGCATGCGCGACTTGCGCACCGCAATGTCATTATTGGCGACCTCGTCCCACATGCCGAGCACATGGTCGCACTTCGTGAGCGACGCTATGAAGCATACGGCGAGCTGCCGGAGCGCATCGAGCTCCCGGGCGCGCTCACTGTGGTGCATCAGAAAAAAGATCATGATGGTACGGTACCGTTTACACTTTTTTCAGAACAGATGCTCTCGGGTATCGAAAGTGTTCTTTCGCGTCGTGGCCGTGTGTTTCTTCTTTCTGCTAGGCGTGGCCTTTCACCGCTCGTGGCATGTGCCGACTGTGGGTTTATGTTTCGTGACCCTGAAAGTGGTGCACCGCTTTCGCTTCATCGCGCAATGAAGAATGGTATTGAGGAGCGATGGCTTGTGTCGCAGACATCGGGGACGCGTGTGCCGATGCGTGACGTGTGCCCTTCGTGTGGTAGCTGGCGTCTGCGAGAGCGCGGCATTGGTATACAGCATGTAGAGACCGAGCTTCGCAAGGCATTGCCAAACGTAGCGATAACGGTCTTTGACCATACGACAGCAACAACAGAAGGAAAAGCACGAAAAATTGCTGATATTTTTTATGGGATACACAGCCAAGTGATGCTCGGCACACCGCTTGCGCTTCCCTACCTTGAAAAGCCTATCGACGCCTCTGGTGTGGTGAGTATGGACTCTCTTCTTGCCGTGCCGTCTTGGAGACAAAATGAGGAAGTGTTTGCGACCTTGCTCGCACTTCGAGAAAAGACCGAAGGTCCTGTGTGGGCGCAGACACGGCATAGACCCGACGACAGTGTGCTTGCACTTGCACAGAAAGGATCTCTCGCAGACTTTTATGATGAAGAGATAGAGGCTCGCAAGACCTACAGCTATCCGCCGTACGGTTCATTTGTACTCCTTTCGTATCAAGGTACAAAGAGTGCGGTGGATGCCATTGAGACGGAGCTCAAAGAGCGCTTTGGGGCGTATGGGATACTCTGCTATGGTATGCCTCCGGGCGACGACGGCCGCGTGCTTCGCCGCGGCCTCCTCCGCTTCCCCCGCGAATCCTGGCCGGACGACGCTATTGTCGACGCCATCCGCTCGCTGCCGCCCACCATCAAGGTGGAGTTTGACCCCGAGAGGATTGTTTAAATACGCACTAAATCGAGGAAATATTGACAATTATTAATATTAGGTGTATAATAAGAATAAGTTAAGTTCCTCAAAATTGAAAGGATTATCGAAATGCAAAAACTTGCAATTGTTTTCTGGGATAACGGTGATTTTAATCGCATGGGCACTAGCCTTTATCTCTTGGACACAGATCCACTTAAGACTCACTATGAGCGAGACAAAGGAATATCAATCGCGGAATTCTTTGAAAAGCAATTAATTTCGCTTCAAAAGTTCCAGAAAAACTTTCCTGGGTTTGTGATAGAAACACACAGAGAAAAAGCAGGGATAATCTCACGCATTTGGTCCGTGGTTACCGGCGGAGCACCATCTTGGCAGTCTCCGCTTACACGCCAATCTTTGCCGTATGACAAAGACAATCTTCAAAGATTATCAAAGATGCTTGCGATGCAGATTTCTGTCTTCATACACGAAGATCGTTCGGACGATCCACCAAAGTTCGAATTCTCTACTGTGTAACACGAACTCTACAACCGCCATCCAATAAGATGGCGGTCTTTTTATTTTCGTAGTACAAATATGAGTGCATATGGCAAAGCTTGTCCCAGAAAACCACGCAGCGCTCCACAGCATTGCGGAAGAAGTGCCAGAGGAGATGTTTGGCACGAAAGCGCTCGCAAAGATCCTTAAGGATATGCGAGCGGCGCTTTTTTCGTATGAAGCTGAAGGCTTTACGGGGGTTGCTATTGCTGCGCCGCAGATAGGGCTTCCGCTCCGTATCTTTCTCGTTGAGGACACTGCTCCAGACAAAGACGGCACACGTGTCCTCCCTACTATCGTCGCTATCAATCCCACCATCGTCAAGACGTCAAAGCGTAAGCGTGGCATGAGCGAGGGTTGCCTCTCGGTCAAAGACCGCTATGGCACCGTACAGCGCGCAGAACGCGCAACGCTCCGTGCATACGACGAGCATGGTGATGTGTATGAGCGTGGTGGTAGCGGTCTCCTCGCGCAAATATTTCAGCATGAGTGTGACCACCTCGATGGTATTCTGTTTGTAGATAAAGCGACGAAGATTGTTGACAAGGAAGAAGCAGCTGCTCTCAAAGAAGCA
>JAYVPP010000022.1:0-2396 GCA_043757305.1 Candidatus Kaiserbacteria bacterium | reverse complement strand
TTCTTTGTATGATTGCGGCGCTCGGAAAGGAAATAAGATCAAACAGTATCGATGAACTACCTATCCGCTGTGAGCGGTTCACAGCAAAATCAAAACATTACTTCCACAGAATGGGGTTTTTTAAACATCTTCAGCTTGATTCAGAAATTATAATTAACGAGCATGAATCCGCTGGTCGTTTTATACCCATTACACAAATTAATGAATCAAATAACTTATCGGAATTTATTACGGACATGATTCCCTTGCTGCATCTGGATAAACGGCACTCAGAACCGATAAAATATATAATGAGTGAAATTGTGAGAAATGTTTTGGAGCATTCAGGATCAAGACATGGAGCACTTGTAGCAGCTCAATACTACAAAAAAACAAACACGATTAGAATAGGTGTTGTCGACACTGGAGTAGGAATATTTGAAACTATTTCTCGATTTCATCCTGCTGAAACAAATTTAGATGCAATATGCTTAGCACTTACTCCAGGCATTACAGGCACTACTTCTAACGAGGGGGGTACTGACTATAACGCTGGAGCCGGATTATTTTTTACCAAGTCAATTGCAAAAATAAATAGAGACTACTTTGTAATTTATAGTGGGGACACGCTTTATAAATTGCTCCGCGTAAAAACCAATGAATCTGTGAATCTGAACAGTGACCCCCTTCGAGACAAACACTCAAAAGAAATTGGGCTTCCTTACTGGCAAGGAACTGTAGTCGGAATCGATATTAAACTAGACCAAAATAAAGAATTCACAAGCTTGCTAGACTCAATCAGAGAGATATACACGACGAGTGTCCGCGAACGTAGAAAAGCAAAACGTAAAAACCCTAAA
Source organism: Candidatus Kaiserbacteria bacterium (assembly GCA_043757305.1). Taxonomy (GTDB): domain Bacteria; phylum Patescibacteriota; class Minisyncoccia; order Phycocordibacterales; family UBA918; genus JAYQPD01. Next base: position 1,557 of record JAYVPP010000022.1, on the reverse strand, counting down.
TTTATATGAAAAAAATACTATTATTTCCACTTGCTGGATCCTTTGCAGAAGACAAGGATAAAGCAAGAGATATCCGTATTAGCATGATTACGCCCATATTAGAGTCGGGAGAGAATCTAATTTTAGATTTTGAGAATGTTGAATCTATAACACAATCATTTTGTCATGCACTACTAAGTGAGCTGATACGAAATTTTGGTATCGACGTACTAGATAGGATTACATTTGCAAATTGTTCTGAGACAGTAAGCAAGATAATTGAAATTGTCGTAGATTACATGCAATAAAAAAATAAATATACAAAATTTTTACATGACGCTACCGTTCCATAAACATACAAAACCTCTGACAGTTTGGCATTCGTATCTTTTATGATTCTGTAAAAATCTTCCATTACGTGGGCGGTACAGGTTTCGTATCGTGCTCACTTTGTTCCGCGCGATATACTCAGACTCTTCGATTCCCCGACGCAAGCTCCGCTTGCTTAGAGTCACAGCACAAAGCCCCCTTGCGGGGGCTTTTGTTTGCTGTGACTCTACGGGGAATCGAACCCCGATTTAAGGCTTGAGAAGCCTCCGTCCTAACCGTTAGACGATAGAGCCGTACATGATTACCTTCTTTGCTCTTTGGCGAGAAAACTATACCAAAGAAACGGTATACTGAGAAGGGTAGCCAAAGCGAAATACTTGGTTGAAAGAAAAAGCAAAGCTGCACGTATCAAGGAGTGACGCCATTATTTTACCTCTATAACACAAAACGTTCTATGAATATTCAGATGGACAAGAAGACAATCGTAGTCGGACTCATTGCACTTATCGTCGGCGCGGGCGCAGGTACTCTTGCCTCACACCGTGGCTTCGACGAACAGTTTGCGCGTGATGGCGACCGTGAGGGTTTTAATAATACAGAACGAGGCAATGGTGGCCGCGGCGGCGACCATATGGGTATGAAGAATGCGGATACAATGCAAAACAACATGAACACCATGGCGAGTAGCCTCGATGGAAAAACAGGAGATGCACTTGATGCAGCGTTTCTGAGCGAAATGACCGTACATCACCAGGGTGCCATCGATATGGCCAACACGCTTTTGAAAGGGTCGAAACGACCAGAGCTCATCAAGCTTGCAAACGACATCATTGCCGCACAGACAAAGGAAATAGAGCAGATGAAGGCATGGCGCGCATCGTGGTTTGCGGGTACGAGCACTCCAGCTCAATAAGCCGGTTGGGAAAATAGAAAGCGGCCCGAGAATACGGGCCGTCTTCTGTTTTACGCGACGCCCTTGCTATTTTGTCAAGAATGCGGTAAGGTGTCTGTCTAGTAAATTAACTATAGGTTATGGCGGATTTTAAACGAGGAGGATTTGGTGGCGGCGACCGCGGCGGAAGCCGTGATGGGGGTGATTTCAAGCGCGGTGGCTTCGGCAAGCCTCGTTTTAATGGTGGCGGCGACCGCGGCGGATTCCGCCCGAGCTTCAACCGCGATAACCGTGGAGAAGGCGAGGAACGCGAGATGTTCGACGCTACGTGTGCATCATGTGGCAAGGCATGTCAG
>JAYVPP010000021.1:0-9080 GCA_043757305.1 Candidatus Kaiserbacteria bacterium | reverse complement strand
GACATCCATCAACGCTGCCTGTAAGTGAGACGCTCCATGCCGCGTATCAAACGAGCATTCGGCATCACGTATACAACTCCAAAGCTTTACAGAACTGCCATCAGGAGCAACTACATTTGAGACTAGCTCTAATGTATTTTCAATGAGATACATCACAATGCCAGAAGATATCTGATGCAACTCTTTGGAAGTCACCTTATACGCAGGTATAAGAACATCCATGCCAGACAGCCTTTTTGTAAGCAGCACAGTTTTTTGTGCGGAAGACTGTTCGAGATGTGTACGCTTCCAAAGCGCCACAGGAACATAGGTTTTACTCATTACAATATTCTCCTTTCAAAGATCTTTGATGTACTGTGAATTCGACCTGCATTTAACGCTAAAATTTGTCTTTTGTCAAACCTGGCGGAGTATGCAGATGGTGCTAGGATAGTCGCATGGAATACGAGATACAGACACTCAAAAAAGACGCGTGGCCGGAGCTTTTGGCGCACATTCCCGACCCGCCAAAGCAGCTGTACCTCCGCGGCGCGCTCGCCGACCGAGCGTACACTGAGCACAAGATTCTCGCTGTCGTCGGCTCGCGCGCCGCTTCCTCCTATGGCAAAGAAGTCACTCGTCATCTCATCGCAGGGCTTCGTGGCTATCCTGTCACGATTGTCTCTGGTCTCGCCATCGGTATCGACACCTGCGCACACGAAGCAGCTCTCGAAGCTGGTCTTCATACAGTATCCGTTCCGGGCTCTGGCCTCGACGATAGTATTCTCTATCCTGCTCGCAACAAGCGTCTCGCGCATCGCATACTCGAAAGCGGTGGTGCGCTCCTTTCAGAGTTTGCCCCAGACTTCCATGCTACGCCCTGGAGCTTCCCTGCGCGCAACCGCATCATGGCGGGCATGTCACACGCAGTACTCGTCATCGAGGCCGAGCAGCGCTCTGGCACACTCATCACCTCAAAGCTTGCAACAGAATACAACCGCGATGTGCTCACGGTACCTGGTTCTATTTTTGCATCACAGAGCGCAGGACCACATATGCTCATACGCCTCGGCGCTACACCAGTCGCCAGTCCAAAAGATGTGCTCGAAGCACTCGGCTTTGATGTCGATAACACCATTGACAGAGCACTACCTGAACTTTCTCCAGACGAACAAAAAATATATGACCGGCTCACCGAGCCATGCTCACGACACGAGCTCATCGCACAGTGCAATATCCCTGCGTCTGCTGCAAATATTCTCATTTCCCTTCTTGAGCTTAAGGGGGTCATCACCGAATACGACGGACTTATACGCAAGGCGTAGGGTGTACAAACGAGACTGTGAGGAGTATATTGCGAGCGGACGGATATAACATCAACAAGAGGGTATTGATATGTCCAAGATGCGGAAAAGTTTTGAGTGGACACGTGTGTACGACACACACCTGTTACGGATGAAAACAGAAGGTACGAGTTGCGCTGAAGTTGCAAAGTTCATCAATCACAATGTTTCATTGGGAAATGAAACAAACAAACACAATATTGTACTGATTACAGTCCAAGATGTGCGTGACAGATATGATCTCTTGCAAAGACCACATTCTCCAGGCGTGGACTTGGCAAAAACCACAGTGAAGCATATTCTGGTAACTGGAGGAGAAAGGACCATTGCCGTCTCGCTTCCCTTGGTACAAATACGCGCCTAAACACATCCCGAACGACCTGGAAATTTCCAGGTCGTTTTTTATTTGACACTAGGACACAAATACTGTTGTATGGTCGCAGAAAGGAAGGTATCTCATGGAAAATACAGTCTGGTCAAGAAATCCTATTATTATCCAGAAATTGTCACTTCTATGGAATAAGGACATGCTGGCTAGGGACATAGCAACATGTTTGAACAAGGAGTTTAAACTCAGCATAACCGGTTCTTCTGTGCGTACGAAAATACGCATGTTTGGACTCAAGCAGCGGTCGGTGCGTGGACCGAACAAAAAGAAAAAGGTAGCTGAACAGGTTTCAAAATCAGAAAAACCAGTTTTCTCCAAACCTTCAATGCCCATCATTCCAAAAAGCAAATTCTTCGATACACCCGTCGGCAAAGATGCAGACCATTTTATAACTTACTAAGCCCACTCGCGCACCAAAGGTGCGCGAGTTTTTATATAGCTTCTTCTACGTCAACAGCTTTTCCACGCACTCTCATTATTTGACATAAATCCGCATCCCTAGTATTTGTGTGTAGCACACCTCTCTATATATATGAATACGCTCGTCATTGTAGAGTCGCCCTCAAAAGCGAAAACCATCAAGAAGTACCTCGGCAAAGGCTATGAGGTGCTTGCTTCTGTGGGTCATGTGCGTGACCTCCCAAAGTCAAATACCAAAGCCATCGACATTGAGGGTGGGTTCATTCCAAACTACGAGATTTCGAAAGATAAGACGAAAGTCATCGCAGAGCTCAAAGCTGCAGCAAAAGTTGCGAAGACCGTCCTCCTTGCCACTGACCCCGACCGTGAAGGCGAAGCCATTGCATGGCACATCGCTGAGCTCATCAAAAAAGATGCAAAGCATATGGCGCGTGTGGTCTTTCACGAGATCACCGAGAACGCTGTGAAAGAAGCCATAACACACCCCCGCCCTATCGACCAAAACCTCCGCAAGGCTCAGGAAGCGCGACGTGTGCTCGACCGCCTCGTTGGCTACGATCTCTCAGGACTCATTTGGAAAAAAGTTCGCTATGGACTTTCTGCAGGTCGTGTACAGTCGCCCGCACTTCGCATCCTCATGGAGCGCGAGCGTGAGATTCGCGCGTTTGTGCCAGAGGGATACTTTGTTATTACTGCAGATACGAAAACACCGAAAAATACTGCACTTCCCCTCACGTGCGCAGAGCAGCCAAAAGAAAAAGATGAAGCGGACCGTATCGTGTCTGTGGGCACAGCGGGAACGTGGCGTATTAGTGATGTGGTAGAGACAGAACAGAAGCGTGCGTCGCGCCCGCCGTTTACCACATCAACACTTCAGCAGGCTGCGTCGACCCGCCTTGGCTTTTCACCGTCGCGCACCATGCGCGCGGCGCAAAAACTCTACGAGCACGGCTTCATCACCTACATGCGTACAGACAGCGTCACACTTTCTGATGTAGCAATAGGCGAGATGTCGTCACTCATTAAAAAAGAACATGGCGCGGAGTACCACATGGCGCGAAAGTGGAAGACGACATCGAAGTCTGCACAAGAAGCCCATGAAGCAATCCGCCCGACACATGCGCACACAAAAAGCGCTGGTGCGACAGACGACGAAAGGCGTTTGTACGAGCTCATCTGGCGCCGCACCGTGGCGTCACAAATGGCGGACGCTCGGGTGAAGAAGACACGCATCGAAGTCACCGTAGAGCCTGCAGGAAGTGCAAAAGCAATCCCCCTTTTCACCGCAAATGGTTCACGTATTCTTTTCGATGGATGGCTTTCTGTTGACACCGGTGCACGCGGTGAAGATGTCGAAGTACCACTCCTTAAACAAGGTGACATGCTTTCTCTTATCGAAGTCCGCAACGAGCAAAAGTTCACCGAACCACCATCGCGCTATAGCGAGGCAGGGCTTATCAAGGAGCTAGAGCGCCGTGGCATCGGCCGCCCTTCTACCTACGCGTCGATTATGAATACCATTATCGTGCGAGGCTATGTAGAGAAAGATGGTCGCACGCTCCGCCCTACCGACACAGGCGATGTGGTGTCTACATTCCTCGAGGATAATTTCGCCGACTACATCAGCGATACCTTTACGAGCAATATGGAAGACCAACTCGATGAAATAGCCACAGGGCACCGCGAGTACGAAAAAACTCTTGCGACATTCTACAAACCCTTTCACAAAGACGTACAGGCAAAGGAAAATATCGAGAAGCTCACCACGCTTGGCGAAGCGCCGAAAGAATTCCCGTGCCCACTTTGTGGAAATGAAATGGTGGTAAAGCTCGGCCGAAGCGGAAAGTTTCTTTCGTGCGCACGGTTCCCCGACTGCTTAGGCTCTCGCCTCATCGACGGCAGCGAAATAAAAGCAGATGAGCCTATCGGCACACACCCAGAAAGTGGTCTTCCTATTTTCGTACTCAATGGAAAATTTGGTCCGTACGTGCAAGCAGGAGTAACGCCAGAAAAGAAAAAAGGTGTTCGGAAGAAAAAGTCAGACCCAGAAGTAGTGAAGCCACATCGAGCATCTATTCCAAAAGGAACTTCACCGAGCGATGTCACGCTCGAAATGGCACTTCGGTACCTCTCGCTACCTCGCGTGCTTGGTGTACATCCAGAAACACAGCTCGATATCATGGCAAATACCGGACGCTTTGGTCCGTACATTGCATACAACGGCGATTTCCGTTCACTTAAGAAGGATAGTCCGTACGATATCACCCTCGAGCAAGCGCTCGTCATACTCGCACTTCCAAAGCAAGGACGCAAAGGTGAGAAAATGATTAAAGAAGTCGGACTCCACCCAAGGACAAAGAAAATGATTCGCGTGTACGAGTCGAAGTCAGGGAAATATTTGAAGCGAGGCTTTAAACGCATCTCGCTCCCCGACAAAGTCGATATGGATGCGTTTGGCATCGAAGACGCAGTCGTGCTGCTTGCAGCATAAAAAACAGCGGTCATTTATGACCGCTGTTTCGTTGTTTATTCTTTTTTTGGATTGACCGGCGACGCGGCATCTTGATCTGACTCAGGCACCGCGCATTGCCTGTCGGCACACATATCAGCGTCATGGTCACTTTTGCATGGATGCTCAACATTTTGGGCACAGAATGCACATAGTTTCATTTTCTACTCCTCTCGATTTCTCGTGCAGTTTGTATGTCAGAGAAATCTGCTCGAGCAGATTCCTTCAAAACACAAGGTTCTGACGATGGAAAACGAAAGAGATTATCGCCAGATAGCTCCGTGCGGCGGTCGCGGAAAGTTATTTTTTTCTGGAACATGTTCACTCCTTTTCTACTATTTGCACTTTAGTATGTTTGAAGTACTGTGTCAATAACTTTGCATCCCAGCGATTTAGGCCTAGAATGTGTAGATGCCACAGCTCACAGGTATTCTCTCACAGCTTTCATCTACAGAAAAAGACGACCGCGCGCTCGTAGAAAAAGCGTGGAACTTCGCTGTAAAAGCTCATGAAGGTCACACCCGCTACTCTGGTGAGCCGTACTCCGTACACCTAGAAGCCATCGCCTTGATGCTCGCCGAAATGGGTATGGGCGCAAAGACCGTCGCGGCAGGTCTCCTCCATGACACAGTCGAAGATACCAAAGTAACTGCGGATGAAATCCGCGAGCAATTTGGTGACGAAGTACTTTTTCTCGTGGAAGGCGTCACAAAGCTCGGTAGCGTGCGGTACCACGGCACTGACCGTCACAACGAAAGTCTTCGTAAACTTTTCGTCGCAACAAGTGAGGATATTCGCGTACTTATCATCAAGCTCGTCGACCGCCTGCACAACATGCAGACACTGAAGCATGTACCAAAAGAAAAGCGTCTTCGTATCGCGCGAGAGACACTCGAAATTTATGTACCAGTAGCGCACCGTCTCGGCATGGGCCGCATCCGCAAAGAGCTCGAGGACCTCGCGTTTCCCTATGTGCTCCCCGAAGAATACAAACGCGTCACCGAGCTCATCAAGCCGCAGATGAAACACGCAGAGGAGCAGCTTGAGAAAGCGCAAAAAAGCCTCCAAAAACGCCTCGCGGAGGAAAAAGTTACTGCTGATTTTAAAACCCACTCACGCATCAAAGGTGTTTACAGTCTCTATACGAAGCTTGCGCGCAAGAGTTGGGATCCGGATCAGATCCATGACCTGCTCGCCATTCGCGTGATTGTGCCATCTGTTGAGGACTGCTATCGCGTACTTGGCATTGTACACTCACTCTGGCGACCACTCCCTCGCCGTGTAAAGGACTACATTGCATTTCCAAAACCAAACGGCTACCAGTCACTCCATACGACTGTCATCACGGGCAATCAGGAAATCATGGAGATTCAGATTCGCACCGAGTCAATGCATCGCGAAAGTGAGTTTGGTATTGCATCACATCTTTCATACAAAGAAAGTCAGAGCGATGGTGGTATGACACCGAGTCAGAGTCGCCAGTGGGTGCGCGAACTCATCCCTTCGCTTTTTCGGCCGTTTAGCTGGAAAGCTAAGAAAGTCGAGGAGAAAAAAGAAAGCGATACGTCACTTCGAGCATACGGTAAAGACCAAGTGCCTCAGTGGATACAGGAAATCGCTGAAGCACATCAACATGCTGAAGACACGGGCGATTTTATTAATGACTTACGTCAAGACTTTTTCATTCATCGTATCTTTGCGTTTACACCTATGGGTGATGTTGTTGATCTCCCTATCGGTGCAACACCTATCGACTTTGCGTATGCCATCCACTCAGACATCGGCGACCATACTTCTGGTGTAAAAGTAAATAATAAATTTACGACGTTAGACACCGAGCTTCACAATGGTGATATTGTTGAGGTAGTGACAAAGAAATCTTCTAGTCCTACTGCGAAATGGCTCACTTTTGCAAAGACATCGATGGCGCAGCGGCGTATTAGGAGCTCTCTAGGAATGTTGTCAGGTGGCACAGAAAAATCCTCATAATTATGAGGATTTTTCTGTGCCAGTATTCTGCATCTACAACGAGAAGTGCTTTATTGCATACAGGTCTGGGTCGTCTGCCATATCTTTTGATTCCATAGTCTTTTGTTCGTCATGACTACGGTCGTCTGTAGGCAACTCTATGACTTCACTTGTTGCCGGTGTTACTTGAGCAACCGTCTCTTCGGCCATCGTCTCGATTGTTGCGACACCCGCTGCTATTTCAAGTATGGGTGTGGGCACCACCACTTGCTCAGTCGGCATCGGCACGTCCTTTGTAACAGGAAAAAGCGGCTGGGCTGGAGTTTGCTCTACATGCACAGGCAATTCTGGAATAGTAAACGGAACATCTCCCACATGCTGTTTTCCTTCTGCGATGACGTCGAGGATTTTGCGAAGGTCGTCTTGGGAAAAATAATCAATGGTGAGCTTGCCGCCAAAGTCGGTGCGCATGATCTGTACGCGCGTGCCGAGTGTGTCCGTAAACTGCTTTTCGATCTCGATAAGCTCAGGGTCAATGTTCCATTCTTTCTTGCGGACTTTGTCGGTCGCAATTTTTCTTGAGATGCGCTCTACTTCACGAACAGAAAGTTTCTTCAGCACTATTTCACGGAAGAGCGTCTGCATTTCTTCTGGACGACCCGAAAGCATGAGGAGTGCCCGGCCATGACCTTCAGTGATTTCTCCACGTTTCATAGCATTCATAATTCCTTCAGGGAGCAAAAGGAGGCGAAGCGTATTTGACACATACTCGCGACTGCGTCCCACTTTCTGAGCAACCTGTGCGTGAGACAAGGTGAATTGGTCGGCGAGCTGACGAAATGCGAGGGCGCGGTCGACGGGGTTGAGGTCTTCACGCTGCAGGTTTTCAATGATAGCAAGCTCAAGCTTCATGCGGTCGCTTTCGTCACTCGTCCGAATAATGACCGGGACTTGCTTGAGGCCTGCGAGCTTTGACGCGCGAAGACGGCGCTCACCCGCAATGAGCTCATACTCCGAGCGCAAGCCGCCGTCTTCGCGCGCAACCTCCTTTCTCGTCACGACCAAAGGCTGAAGCACGCCATACATGCGCACACTTTCAGAAAGTTCACGCAAGCGGGACTCATCAAACACGCGCCGTGGTTGAAACGGATTCGGGCTTATTTTCTCCACCTCCACCCAAAAAATCGAATTGCTCTCCAAAGCCATATAAAAACATTGTAACACAGGCTCCATTTGAGCAACCTGTGGAATACTGGTACACTCAAAAACATTGCTGTGGATTCAGTAATATACGCCCTTCTTGTTGAAACGCTGATCTACCCCGCCGTGACATATTTGAGCCTTAGCGGACACAAACGCTTACAGTGGTGTTGCAGACGTCGGAGCGGGTGTGAAATATGTCATGTGGGGATAGTTGCAAATAAATGGAGGACATATGGGAGACTGTTTGTCACGTTCGTTTATAAAGTGCTGGAGTGGCGGAATGGTATACGCGCACGACTCAAAATCGTGTCTCGCAAGGGTTGAGGGTTCGAGTCCCTCCTCCAGCACTTTGTACACGAAATACACGGAGAAGCCTCGATGCATTACATCGGGGCTTCTTGCTTCCTTTCCCCCGCTCATGTAGTGTGTTCGCAGAACAGAAACCTTGAAAGGAATCATTGATGACCACCACAAAAAGCCCTATCCTCATCGCACTTGATGGCATGACGATTTTGCAGGCACGCGGTCTAGTAGCAAAACTCACGCCATATGTTGCTGGCTTCAAACTCAACAGTCTACTGCTTCGCTCTGGCGTCAAAGTATTCGCTGAGCTGGGCCTTGATCCCGCGAGTGAAATGATGGCAGATCCAAAGCTGTATGACATCCCTAATACGATGAAAAATAGTGTGAAGGAGCTCACCTCGTGTACCTACACTACGATTCATGCCTCAAACTCCATGGACGCACTCAAAGCGGCGCAAACAGCTGGAGCTGGCACGCGCATGCTAGGTATTTCTATTCTCACCAGCTTCACAGAAGCCGACTGCCAGTCGGTGTATGGACTCCCAATCGAAGAAGCTGTGGCAATGCTCGCAAAGCGCTGCGTCGAGGCAGAATTTTTTGGCTTGGTGTGTTCGCCAAAGGAACTGCCCATTCTCAAGGATGCCGGTTTGCTTTCGTCGCTTAAGGCAGTAGTGCCTGGGGTCCGCTCGGCTGGTGAAGCACGACAAGATCAGCGTCGTACCGGAACACCGCGAGAAGCTATGCGTGACGGCGCCTATCGCATAGTTGTGGGACGCGAAGTCACTGAATCCCATGACCCAGTCAAAGCAGCCCAAAGCATCAACGACGACTGTGCAGAATATATACAATAAGCAAACTGCGGGATTCATCCCTCAGTTTTTTCTTGCATTTTTCTCCCGTTTCTATATGCTCAGAGCCAGACTTGAAACAAGGAGAGTAATCGAAATGAATACCGACTTTACCGATG
>JAYVPP010000020.1:0-2497 GCA_043757305.1 Candidatus Kaiserbacteria bacterium | reverse complement strand
ATGGTGCGCGCGAAGGCTTCACTCCGCGCATGGGTGGCATACTCATTTGGGCGAGTGTATTTCTCACTGTATTAGTGCTCTGGGTTCTTGGGAATACTGGTAATTCTTTTTTTGCACCGCTTTCATTCTTTTCTCGTTCACAAACATTTATTCCGCTCTTCGTCATGCTTGTCGGTGCTGTAGTCGGCTTTATGAATGACTTTTACGATATTAGTTATCATGGACAAGGGCTGCGGCTTCGCGTTCGCCTTAGTATCATCACGGTGCTGTCTGCGGGTATCGGCCTCTGGTTTTATACAAAACTCGGCATTGTTGCAATCGGGATTCCATTTTACGGTGAGCTTGTTATCGGGTTTCTTATTGTCCCGTTTTTTATTTTTATGTCACTTGCTATTTACGCAAGCGGCATCATCGACGGTATCGACGGCCTCTCTGGTGGTGTCTTTGGCTGTATCTACACAGCGTACGCGGTGCTTGCATACCATCAAGGTCAGTTCGATATTGCAGCCCTCTGTGGCGCTACTGCTGGCGCAACGCTGGCCTTTCTTTGGTTTAATATCCCGCCCGCCCGCTTTTGGATGACGGAGACCGGCACCATGCCACTTACACTCACGCTTGCAGTCGTTGCCTTTATGACGGACACACTCGGAGGTGGGTATGGCATTGCGGTACTTCCTATCATTGGGTTTCTTCTCGTTGCTACGGTACTTTCAAGTGTTCTTCAAATACTTTCAAAGAAAATTCGTGGCAAAAAGCTGTTCCGTGTAGCGCCACTCCATCATCACTTTGAAGCTATCGGATGGCCGAGCTACAAAGTGACTATGCGGTATTGGATCATTGGCATTATCATGGCGATTCTGGGACTCATCATCGGTGTCACCGGCTAATATATGCAAAAAACAATCGACAGACCACTCCTCATCATTCTCGTCATCCTCATGTTTGTAGGGTTTTTTATCTTTTGTTCTGCGTCTCTCGGACTGCTTGCGCGCGATGGGGCAAAGCTCTCTACGGTTGCCTTCAACCAGATTCTTTTCGGAATTGTGGGCGGCACGATAGCGCTCATCATCACAACAAACATCAACTACCGTTTTTGGAGAAAGTATGCGTTTTATATCATGGGTGCTAGCCTTCTTATGACGCTTTTGGTGTTTACACCACTCGGTATGGCTCATGGTGGCGCTAGGCGCTGGATTGCGCTTGGATCATTTTCCTTTCAACCTACAGAGTTTTTAAAGTTTGCATTCATTATCTATGTTGCTACATGGCTGTCCGGAATGCAGAAATTTATTACTACGTTCAAGAAAGGGTTGCTGCCGTTTGGAGGCATCATTGTTGTCGTGGGAGTCATCATGCTTGCACAGCCTGACACCGATACCTTTGCGGTCATGACAATGAGTGCTATTGCCATGTTCATTACCGCAGGAGGAAAGTGGCGCGACATGTGTATTGCTGGCGCCATTGGCCTCGTACTTTTTGCAGGGCTCGTTTTTGAGCGACCCTACCTGATGGACCGCGTTAAGACCTTCGTTGACCCATCAGCTGACCAGCAAGGGAAGAGCTGGCAGGTGAAGCAGTCGCTTATAGCCATTGGCTCTGGTGGTTTTGCAGGGCGTGGTTTTGGGCAAAGCATCCAAAAGTTTGAATATCTTCCCGAGCCAACCAGCGACTCTATTTTTGCAGTACTTGGAGAGGAGTTTGGCTTTATTGGCACAACATTACTCGTTATTCTCTATTCGCTCTTTTTGCTTCGAAGTTTTAAACTGGCAGCAGAGGCTTCTGACCTCTTTGGTATGCTGCTCATCGTGGGCTTTAGTATGGTTATTGTACTGCAAGCATTTCTGAACATCGCAGCTATGCTTGCACTCTTTCCACTTTCTGGGCTTCCACTCCCGTTTGTGAGTCACGGTGGCACTGCGCTCCTTGCTTCACTTGCAAGTGTAGGTGTTATGCTTAATATTTCACGGTACCGCAAACGCCATACCATAAAAAAGGTTTGATATACTAAATACTATGAAGATTGTTCTCGTTGGAGGTGGTACTGGAGGTCATTTTTATCCACTGATGGCAGTGGCTGAGGCACTTGTACTCCGCTCTAAAACAGTGGGGCTCGTGCCGCCTGATATGTACTATATGGGGCCAGACGCCTACGATGAAAAAGCTCTCGCAGAACACAATATCAAGTTTATCTATTGTCCCGCAGGAAAAGTGCGCCGCTATAGTTCGAGTGCAAATATTAGTGATTTTTTCAAAATCATTCTGGGTACCTTTGTCGCTATCTGGAAACTCTATTTTATTTATCCTGATGTGGTGATGAGTAAAGGAGGATATACGAGCGTCCCCGTCATCATTGCCGCCATGCTCCTCCGTATTCCATCGGTCATTCATGAGTCTGATGCAAGGCCAGGGAGAGCAAACCTTCTTGCAGCACGTTTTGCAAGGTATATTGCAATATCGTATCAAGACGCCGCGCGATTTTTTCCGAAGGAAAAAATCG
>JAYVPP010000019.1:0-9219 GCA_043757305.1 Candidatus Kaiserbacteria bacterium | reverse complement strand
ACAGTGGTTCTCCTGAAGTGCAGGTTGCGTTGCTCTCACGACAGATTGATGAGCTTGCGACACACCTACGGAAGCACAAAAAGGACTTTCACTCTCGCCGCGGACTCCTCCAGATGGTTGCAGACCGCCGCAAGCACTTGAAATACCTCGAGCGCACTGACACAAAGTCATACGCTTCGGTCACCAAGAAGCTTGGACTCAAGAAATAATGTTTTCACAACCGCAGCATACGCTGCGGTTGTGTTACACTTGGGGTAGGACCTTTTAGACATTCATTTATTTCGTAGAGACCATATTTTGTCTCTACACTTTTAAAAAACAATTATGGCAATTATTAAACATGCAGACCAGCGCGTTGCGGTATTTATTGATACTCAAAATCTCTACCACAGCGCAAAAAATATTCATCGATCCAAAGTAAACTTCGGAGAAGTCGTGCAGAGTGCTGTAGGTAACCGCAAGCTCGTTCGCGCAGTGGCGTATGTCGTCACCACTGAAAGTGGGGAGGAGCAGGCCTTCTTTGAGGCGCTTGCGAAAGTAGGTATCGAAGCAAAGACGAAAGACCTCCAGATATTTTTCGGAGGTGCCAAGAAAGCAGACTGGGACGTGGGACTTGCTATTGATGCTATCAAAATGGCAGCGAAACTTGATGCAATCATTCTTGCCACTGGCGACGGCGACTTCGTACCACTCGTCGAGTACGTGAAGGCTCAAGGCTGTCAGGTGGAAGTGATTACCTTTGGTCGCTCAGCTTCCGCTCGACTCAAAGAAGCGGCAGATGAATTTGTCGATATGGATGAAGATCCAGGACGATATCTTATAGGACGACGAAATGAACGAGGTGATGGCCGTGGCGTAGGGCAGCGTGGAGACATCATGGTGAGCGGCGTTGATGACGAGGGTTAGGCTTGCTTTTCTCCTAGTGTAGTTACATACTGCACATAGTATAGAAAGAGGAGATTGCCATGGATAGTTTCGAATACTACCTTACTAGGTTCTTTGAACAGTTATCGACGCCTGTTACGCCAGACTTCTCGACGTGGTGGCTACTGCCTACGCTACTAAGTGGCTTGGCTCTTTTGCTGTTGATGGTGCACTTTGTATCAAAAACTAACAAATGGAAGCAGGGGCAAGTACGTTTTGAGATAGCACCACTTTTCAAACAACCTGCTCGAAGTTTTCCAAAAGGTCGTAGCGCTCACGTTATTGATTTTGTTGCGGCAGGTGAGAAGTTGCGGTGTGTAAAGAAACTTCATTCGTACGAATTGTCTCATACTTCAGTAGCGGCAGAAATACGCGCGCTTCGAGGAAAGGAACGTGATTCATTTGATTTTACAACCATCTTAGGAAGGAGAGGAGCAAATGACGATGGACCAAAAGCAGCATAGCAAGACTCTTCGTAAGGCTTTGCGGCTGATACACGGTGGATATAAAACTGCTGATACATGCCGCAGAAATATTGGGGACGCATGGCTCGCCATCATTGACGCACACAGCACTGCGAATGATAATGTCATTCGCACATAAGAACAATGAGCTCCCTATGGAAATATGGAGCTCTTTTTTATACTCGCGCGGCCTTTGGCCGCGCGAGTTTTTGCGACCTCTGTATCTGTCTGCTATGCTCAGGGTATTATAAATACAAGGTCGATGGGTAGGTAGGTTTGAAGCGAGTATAAGGATACTTGGCATTTCAAATCTGAAACTCGGCGATCTTGACTATCATGATCATATGAAATCAAAAACATATTCGCTTGACCTTGAGGGAAAAGCAATAAGCGCAACATTTACCGACCTCGCAGAAAATGCGAATGGTTCAGTCCTTCTTCGCATTGGTGAGACTGCTGTCTTTGCAACTGCGGTGATGGGGAAAGAAAAAGATGGTGTTGATTATTTTCCCCTCTCGGTAGAGTTTGAAGAGCGTTTTTATGCCGCAGGGCAGATCCTCGGTAGTCGCTTTATGCGACGAGAAGGCCGCCCCTCTGACCAAGCAATTCTTTCCGCGCGCGTTATCGATCGCACCATTCGCCCGCTCTTTCCGCAGTATATTCGCAATGAAGTGCAGGTCATCGTTACTGCTCTCTCTATTGGCGAGGACGATCCCAACATTGCAGGTGTCATAGCGGCATCGCTCGCACTATCGGTGTCATCTATTCCCTGGGGTGGTCCACTCGGAGCGTCACGCATCGGCATTACAGCAGAAGGAGCGCTTGTACTTGACCCTACATACGACGTGCGTGCCACACTCAAGGGTGACGTGCTCGCCTGTGGCCGAGAGGGAACTATCAACATGATTGAGGTAGGTGCTCATGAGCTTTCAGAAGATACGATAGAAGCAGCGCTTACTCGTGCGGCTAGCGCAAACGAAATACTCGTACAGTGGCAAGAAAGTATTGTAAAAGAAATTGGTGAGGAGAAAAAGATACTTGCGGCACCAGTTGTTCCAGAAAATATCATAGCCGTATTCAAACAGCACATTGCAACAATGCTCGAACAGAGTGTATTTGGTCATGGTGCGTCTAAGGTTGGTATTTATGCTCTTAAGGACGCATGGAAAGTAGTGGCAAAAGAGTATCTTCCTGAAGCAAAAAAAGGTGACGTAGAGCGTATCTTTGAAGAAGCAATCGAGCGCACAATGGATGCGGGTATTCTTGACCGCGGAGTGCGTCCTGATGGACGAGGCATGAACGAGCTTCGCCCACTCTTTGCACAGGCTGGCGGTATTTCACCCGTCCTTCATGGCTCAGGTATTTTTTATCGCGGTGGTACCCATATGTTTACCGCACTTACACTTGGTGGCCCGGAGGATTCACAGCTCATCGATACGATGGAATCACAAGAGACGAAAAAGCGGTTTATGCACCACTACAACTTCGCTCCGTTTTCCGTGGGTGAGACAGGTCGTGTGGGTGGTTTCAACCGTCGAATGATCGGACACGGTGCACTCGCTGAAAAAGCGCTTGAGCCAATCATTCCCACCAAAGAAGTATTCCCGTACACCATTCGTCTTGTGTCAGAAACACTTTCTTCAAACGGCTCGAGCTCAATGGGTTCTGTGTGCGCCTCGATACTAGCACTCATGGATGGCGGCGTGCCTATTACGAAACCTGTAGCAGGTATTGCTTCAGGAGTGATTTTTGAATCACCAAGTCGGTACGCACTCCTTACTGACATACAGGGGCCAGAAGACCAGTATGGTGATATGGATTTTAAAGTTGCAGGCACACGCGATGGCATCACAGCAATCCAGATGGATGTAAAAACGCTCGGTATTCCAGTAAAGATTCTTCGTGAAGCGCTTGAGCGTGCGAAGGATGCACGTCTCGCGATAATTGAGGTGATGACTGCCGCAATTGCTGCACCTCGTGATGATATCTCGCCACGTGCACCAAAGATAATCACACTTACTATCGACCCAAAGAAGATTGGTATGGTCATTGGCTCTGGCGGCAAGACCATCAATAAGCTCAAAGAGGAGACCGGTGTCGATGAAATTTCTATCGAAGACGATGGCACTATCTTTGTGATGGGCACGGCCGAAGGAGCGAAGGAGGCCGTAGCACGCATCGAGGCGATGACGCATGAATTTAAGGCGGGAGAAATGATCACAGGAACCGTTACACGCCTCGCTGCGTTTGGCGCGTTCGTATCGCTCAATCCTTTTACTGATGGACTTCTGCATATTTCTGAAATCGCGCCGTTTCGTATCGACAATGTCGAAGACGTATTCAAAGTTGGTGACGAAGTAACTGTCGCTGTGAAAGCAACAGAGGAAGATAAAGTATCGCTCTCAATCAAACAACACGACCCAGAGTGGGCAGCGCGCAAAGGTCTGACTCCGTCGACATCTCCGCGACCACCCAGCACTGGTCGTCCTCCATTCCGCCGAAATTAAATCCGAATAGTATCTCAAATCCACTTCACGTACGTACGCACATCGCATCATGTGCGATACTAAGATGAAATGGAACAACAAAGTGGCAATTCATCACTTCGTAAAGTGCGTACATTTGCTGACGATCTTCTTCGTGCGCAAGGAGGTAACAATGCTCCTACAACGCTCACTGCAGCGACTTCTGTCGTAGCAAAAACGGTGACGGAACGGAGCGCTCTACCGATAAAAAAAGATTCTAGTGATGGCTTTTTGGGCGGGCTGTTATCTGCTGATATGCTCGATATTCGCAATGTATCTGCGGGTACCGAGGAAGCAGTGATTGTGACAGAGCGTAAAGCAAAGCAGTGGTCTTTTTTGGGAGCTGCAAGCGATGCGTTTCGTACCTGGTATAAAGAAACTATGCAGGAGCTGAATCGTGGGAAACATGAGCTTCCTCACGGAATACCAGCGCAGCAGGTTCGTGGCGCTATTGTTCGTTCTGCCCGACTCGATGCAAAAGTTGAACAAAAAAAAGTACTGCCCGCTCTAGCAGCCGCACCGATTGTTGCACAAGTACCACCAGTTCAAATACCTACAGCAGCGCAGCCGACCTTTTCTTCGTTAGTACGCGAACCAATAGAGCGGGTCGTCAGACCGGTTGTTCGTGCAGAAACTCCTCTACCGCTACTACCGTCTTCCACTCCTGGAGAAGTCCCGGCCTTTCGTAGCTATTCCTCAGCGCCGGTACGTGTTACTCCCGCACAACCACCACGAGAAGAACCTGAAACCATTGACGAGGTTCTACCCCAAAACGATCCTCGTGAAATAACTATCAAAGAAGAGACCGCGCGCTTCACCGCACGAGCCAGAGAAGCAGCCCAGAAACGCAAAGACTACGAGGCGAGCATAACTCCTGCACGTAGGCGAACGAGCTACTTTGTGTACACGGTCATGACCTTGGTCGTCATACTCACACTCGTAGTTGGTGCTGGAGTCACACAAAAGTTCCTCGCTGCGCGAACGGCAGTGGTAGCGCCAACACCTGGTATCGAAGAACTCTTTAGCGTGAGTGGGCGTGAAGCCGTTCCACTCCTTCCTTCCCATATAAATCTGCTCGCAGATCTGACGCATCGAGTACAAACAGCACAAGTGGCACAAGGAGCGTTCATTCGTTATTACTTTGTAGCAGAAGATGGCAAAAGCGGAGCTGAACTCCCAGCACACACTTTCCTTGAAGTTCTCAACACTCGCGCGCCTGGCAGCTTCCTCCGCACCATAGAAGACCGCATGATGCTCGGTGCATACGGCGATAGCGCTAATAAGACTCCATTCCTGGTCTTTAAAGTACAGTCATACGAGGATGCACTTGGTGGTATGTTGCTCTTTGAGAGAAATATCAACAGTGACTTGGCACCATTGTTTGGTGAAGACCTCGAACATAAAGGTCAAACGGGTATCTTTAGAGACGAAGTTGTGGGCGGCGTTGACACCCGTTCTCTCTACGACCAATACGGCACAATGGTGCTCACCTATGCATTTATCGATAAACACACCCTCGTTATTACCACCTCATATACTGCACTCGGAGCACTCGCTGGCGTATTAAAATAGGGTATACTAGTGCTGCTATGTCATATGAACAACATCAGGAGGCGCTTCGCATTGACCTTAAAAAAATAACTGAGGAGCTCAAAACACTTGGTATCCATAACCCTGAAAACGAACACGACTGGGTTGCAACACCCCCCGAAGATACGGGTGAGGCGGATATGAACGATGTTGCCGATAGTGCAGAAGAATGGGAGGAGAAAACCTCGACACTCGCTCTCCTTGAAACTGAATGGAATAACATCAACCGTGCGCTTGAGAAGATTGACAACGGTACATATGGAAACTGCGAAGTGTGTGATACTCCTGTCGAGGAAGACCGTCTTGAGGCTGAACCCGCAGCGCGTACGTGTATTGCGCACATGGAAGACGAAGCAACTCTTGACCTCTAAACGCCATGAGTGCAATTGCCCGCGTCATTGCCGCCCAACCAGACATTCTTGGCGCAACATGCGTCTCGGTTGAGACCGACCTCTCACGAGGACTCCATGCATTTTCAGTAGTTGGTCTCGCAGGAAAAGCGGTGGAAGAAGCGCGTGACCGACTCGCATCCGCCATCAAACATTCAGGGTTTCAGTCGCCCAAATCAAAAAATCATAAAGTGGTAATGTCACTTGCACCAGCGGACCTCAAAAAGGAGGGTCCGCTTTTTGACGTGCCTATGGCACTTTCCTATCTCCTCGCAGCAGAGGAAATTCGTTTTGATACGAGCACAAAACTCTTTGTTGGTGAGCTTGGCCTTGATGGAAGTGTCCATCGTGTTCGTGGAGTGCTTTCCGTTGCTGTAGCCGCAAAACGTGCTGGGCTTTTGGAGCTGTATGTACCACTAGAAAATGCTGAGGAGGCTGCGCTCGTCTCAGGGATTACTGTGTATGGTGTATCCTCGCTTCTTTCGCTGATACAGCATCTTGATACCTCCCGCGAAGATGCAGCGCTGCTTGCGCCAGTTCCAGAAACAACAATTGCAGAGACGTGGGCAGATGATGGCATACTCTTTGAAGACATCCGTGGACAAGAGCATGCAAAACGCGGCCTCATTATTGCCGCAGCGGGCAGACACAACACGCTGATGATAGGTCCTCCAGGTACCGGAAAGACAATGCTTGCTCGGGCATTTGAAAGTATTTTGCCGCCACTCTCGCGCACTGAGGCGCTCGACGTAACTGCTATCCACTCCGTCGCAGGAACACTTTCAAAATCCATCGTCACACGGCCACCATTTCGTGCTCCACACCATACAGCGTCGCATACAGCACTTGTTGGTGGTGGCTCACATCCGAAGCCGGGTGAAATAACTCTCGCGCATCGCGGAGTACTCTTTCTTGATGAATTTCCTGAGTTTGAACGGCGTGCAATCGACACACTTCGTCAGCCACTTGAAGATCGTGTCGTCTCAATTGCTCGTATACAGGGCACAGCACTTTTCCCTGCAGATTTTATACTCATTGCTGCAATGAATCCGCATCGCGGTGGCTTCGAACAAGGATCTGCTACTGCACAGGTGAGTGATGCGTATCGCAAAAAGATTTCAGGGCCAATTCTCGATCGTATCGATCTTGCATTTGACGTCTCACATATAGAAGCGACAAAGCTCACCAGCACCCGCGCTGCTTCGGGTGAAACCGAAAACGCGCGCATGCTAGTATCGCGTGCTCGAAAACGCCAAGCGGATCGTCTAGCAGGACGCAAAGCTCGCGCCAATGCTGAGATGTCTGCGCGCGACATCGATGAGACCATTAAGCTTGGGGAAAGTGCAAAAGAGCTTGTGCATGCTTCCGCCGCAAAGCTTGCACTTTCGCCGCGCAGCATTCATCGCATTATCAAAGTTGCGCGTACCATCGCGGACATCGAGGACTCGGACGCCATCAAAGATGAGCATATTCTTGAGGCGCTTCAGTATCGCGTCCGCCTATAGCATTGCGGTGACAAAAAAGACCCTGCAATGTGCAGGGTCTTATAGTTCAAGCTCGGGCAACAGTAGTAAAGCCTGCTGTACACGTCGCAGCTCGACTTCAGTGAAGTTCTTGTTGCCCAAGCGTAACCGTCGCCACAAACTTTCGACAATCTGCCGTACGCGTTCACGAGTGACCCCGCAGTGAACAGCAATGTCATCGAGTGTGTGTGGTGTGTTTTCGTATGGCGCAAGCGTATTTCGTCGCAGAAAAATGTCGGCATTGCGTGCAGAAGATATTGCTATCAGTTTTTCCATGAGCAGACGCACGTATGTTGTAATTCTTCTTTTGCAAGAAGGTGTTCTTCTGGCAGCAACCTACTGGTATCTCGCAACATGTAGCCGCGAGCGCTACCGGCACCGTCATCCGTCTCGAAATGTGCATCGAGCGAATACGACTGTGTGCCAATACCGAACACGTGATGTTTCACTGCCGCAAGTGACAAGCCGCTCCGCTCCGCAATAGCCTCTGGAGATGGTGACGGTGTACTTTTCTGCAGTTCTTCCTGCACTTTGCGCACTAGTCGTCGACGAGCTGCAGTGCCATATGGTTCTGCTAGCACTGTAGCTGACTGCAAACTATCACTAATATGCCGCCGTATCCAGTGCACCGCATACGTTGAAAAGCGCACTGAGTACTCGAGGTTATATTTTTGTATTGCAGAATAGAGTCCGACAATACCATCCTGACACATATCATCATACCTTTGGTCAGAGTATGAACATTTATACTGCCTTCGCACAACGATCTGAACCAATGGACGAAATGCCAACACGAGCGTTTCGACTGCCATGTTGTCTCCGGCCTGTGCCTTTCGCAACAACTCACGTTCACATTCGTATGTTAAACGCACTTTTGTATCATGCTGCATGTCTGTACTCCATAATGAACAAAATCTGCTGTGATACTACTGTGTCTATAGACATAGGTCAATAAAACCCCCTGATGAGCAAAGCTCATCAGGGGGTTATTACATCCTATCTAGAACGGATTTACTGCGCCGCGAATTTCAAAGTGGAGATGAGGTCCTGTCGAACGACCCGTATTTCCGACAGCACCAATACGCTCACCCTGTGTCACTCGCTGACCTACCGTTACGTCATCTTCACTTAGGTGTGAGTAAAGTGTCTGTGTGCCGTTTGGATGTCTGATAACGACGTATAAGCCATAGCCACCATTGTAGCCTGCGTACTTTGCGAGAATAACTTCGCCAGTTGCAGCGGCATAGACAGCGGTGCCAACGGGATCTGCCAGGTCAACACCGTTGAAACCATGAATTCCTTGCGTCTTAATATACGAGCGAAGTGGTTTGGTGAAATAGCCATTGCTGCCCGTATCTTTATACAAAGGCACAACTGCAATACTACCTTTTACGCCTTTCTTCGTCGCTCCTTTTGAGAGAGCAGGGGTCTTTGGGGCATCTACTTCACCGCCAGGAATCACGATAGTATCGCCTACTTGTATGTCTGTTTCAGCATCAAGCTGGTTATAGGCAAGGATATCCGCAGCATCTCCCTTATGAGCAAGGGCAATAGACGTCAGAGTATCACCTGGCTTAACGGTATACCGAACGCCGGTAATAGGAAGAATGACGAGAGTGTCACCAGGCTTTATATCTGTTGTTTTTTTGAGATCGTTTGCCCAAAGGATAGTATTCACTGAAACTCCAAACATCGAAGCGATCTGTGAGAGGGAGTCGCCTTCGCGTACTATATATGAGCTAATCTCTCCATTGTTTCCTTGCGCTTTCACTACATCGTCCGAAGCCAATGGGCCTGGGTCCGG
>JAYVPP010000018.1:0-9305 GCA_043757305.1 Candidatus Kaiserbacteria bacterium | reverse complement strand
TTGGATGTGTATCTGCTTTCATAGCAGGGCTACTATACAAAATATGTGGCGTTTTGGCAAATCACTGTCCATAGCGATTCCCTGCTCGAGTGTACGCTTCATCCTCGAATGGTGCTTGACGATAGCCATAGCGAAATACCTGATATGCGTAAAGTAAAGGAAATATGAGTGGGTACTTTATATACTGTTCAACATGAATAAGCTCATGCTCTAACACTCCTGCATCCTCGTGAGGTCCACGTAGAACCGAAGCGCCAAACGTAACACCTTTTACATTCTGCACTGTAAAAACAGTTTTTAGTGTTCGTGTTTTTATGACAATCACTGGAATATCTTTTCGTGTCACAAACGAAATATTCTTTGGGATTGAAACCAATCCGAAAATTATTCCAAAAACCGTGTACGGAAAGTTAAGAATCCAAGAAATCCATTTCATAATTTACTCATTTTTAGGAATCTTCATTTCTTCCTCAGGCGCGCAAATTATTTCTCTTCGATGATATCGATGTTGTTTTGGAAGCTTGCTGCTTTCTTCATCACCTGGTTGGCGTAGCTTTGGCCAGGGCCTCCCTGCCAGTTACCTCCGGCGTAGTAGCGTGCTGCTGCGGTGTGTTCAGCGTCAAAGCTTCCTCCTACAGCACCTTGATCTTGCAAGTAAAGCCCTGTGGTCAGGATCGCCTGCTTTGCATCCCATGGGTTTGTAGCAGATATACCGAGAGCAGCGCGTATGCGAGACTCATATCCTTCCCATGTCGAAGGAATAAATTGTGTAGGGCCCATAGCTCCTCCATAGCCACCTGGCGCGGGACACGAAATGGGTGTTGTAGACCAATCGAGTCCAAGAGCTTGGGTAATACGCTGGAACGGCACCGTATCGCGCGGTGCTTTCATAGTACCCGGGAACGGTGTACCGGTGTTTTTTCCTTTTCCATCACCTGTTGTAATGTCGGTCACAAGACATTGGCCCACGTTTTTACCGAGGTCTGACTCTTGCGAAAGGATCGCGAGGATGAGCGCTGCCCGCACACCTGTTTTTTTCGAGGCAAGCTCAGCAAACTGCACCGCAGTGCCGAACGGAATACCACTGGTGCCGCGGAGTTCAAACAACGCTTGGCGTATCTGTGCAGCGGTCTTCTGCTTCTGCTTCAAAAGGGATTGATAAGTACTTTCCTGTCCCTTGGTCACTTTCAAAATCCTCCCCTTTTCAGCTTCGTTTTTTTCAATAGTCTTTTTTTCAAGCTCCTGCTGCTTTTTCAGCTCTACTGCTTGGGATTGTCGGTCTTCGAGAGACGACTTTTGTCCTGCAGTCATATTCTTTGTATCGACGAGGTCGTTTGACGACTGACGAAGTGACTCCTTGATAACCTGAAAGCGATCAACGTCTTCAAAAAACGTCGAGAGATTTTTATTACCTAGTATTACCTCAACAAAACTAAAGTCATCGAGCTCATGCGTTTTGCGGATAAGCTGTCCTACAGACTGGCGCTGGCGGTCGAGGCGACCGCTCAGCTCATTGATAACTATTTGCTTATCACCTATTTGTGTACCGAGCCTTTGGATCTCAATAGTGCGAGCCTTAAGACCAAGCTGCGCTTTTTTGATCTTTGCATCAAGGATGGAAACGTCGCGCTCGAGTGTTTGGCGTTCACCTTGTTTTTGCACTACAAGCTGCTGCTGCTGGGCGATTTCACCTTCGATGTCACGGAGTTCAGCCTCAAGTCGTGCCTTGCGCTCGTCAGTGCTTTCTTGGCCATGTACCAAAAATATGCCGCTGGAGAAAATGGTGAAAATCGTAAGAAAGAGAACAGCTATCTGCACAGGAAATACGCGACGAAATGTGAGCATAGATATAAGTATAACAATAAGTAGTACGCACACGAAGTGTCTTTCTTCTTTCTTGTGGTGATGCACAAACGCAAAAGGCCGGTGGCGTAGCCACCGGCCTTTTGCGTTTCTCGGGATGATTCCTCTGTGTAAAAATTATTTCGCGTCTCCTGCTTCCGCTCCCTCCTCTTCTGTCTTGCCCTTCTTCTCTACTTCGATTGCTCCCATATCGATAGATACTGGAGCTTCGTCAACTTCCTCCTTTACCTCAGTTGCAATTGCAACCATTTCTTCACCGTCTTCAGGTGTAGTGACACCCTCTGGAAGTACGAGGTCGCGTACATGGATAGCATCATGGAAATTAGCAAGACCAGAAATATCGACAGTGATGTGTTGCGGAAGGTTCTTTGGAAGCGCCTCGATCTCGATGTCGTGAAGCACCTTAGTGATCACTGCTCCGAGCTTGATTGCAGGAGCTTCACCAACGAACTCGATAGGTACACGAAGCTGAAGAGCCTTTCCTGTCTCGATTGCGTAAAAGTCTGCATGGCGTGGAGTGCCGGTGACAGGATGAACATCGACTTCCTGGATAAGCACGTCAACATCTTTGCCGAGACCTGCGAGACTGATAATGGTTGACTCTCCCGCCTGCTTGAACACCTTTTCGAAGTCTTGGATCTTAAGAGTAATAGATTCTGCCTCGTGCTTTGCGCCATACACGACCGCAGGCATGTCGCCGCCAAGGCGAAGTGCTACGTTCTTTTTGCCACGCAATTCGCGAGGGGTAACTTGAAGTGATATCGTCATAGAGGATTAGAGTACCAGAAAATTACTTTTTTTCAAGTCCGCCCTAGGCTGCTGCTGTGGAGCGGACAATATTTGCTGGTGTCTTCCCCGCTGCAAAGTCGATGATCGCCTCGGCTGCCAGTACCGCCATGGCATCGCGAGCCTCGTCGGTTGCAGATGCTATGTGTGGAGTAATGACGACATTCTCCAGTGCGGCGAGCCCCGGCGCAAGCGCCGGCTCGTTTTCAAAGACATCGAGGCCTGCGCCGCGAATGACTCCTTGCTCTAGTGCTGCCACAAGCGCCACTTCGTCGATGACCGGGCCGCGTGAGGTGTTGATGAGGTATGCCGTTTTTTTCATCATCGCGAGGCGTTCTGCGTTTATAAGGTGATGTGTAGAGTCGAGGAGTGGCACATGGATAGAGACGACATCTGCGACGCGAAGCACTTCTTCAAGTGACACAAAAAACGTAGCACCCGTAGCTTCTTCAAGCTCGTGACTTTGAACGATATCGTTGTACACGATATTCATTCCAAAACCATTTTTGGCAATGAGTGCGGTGTCATAGCCGATACGCCCTGCGCCGAGAAGTGCAAGCGTCTTGCCACGAAGGTCGGTACCGAGAAAAAGCATAGGTGCCCAGCCCTCGTACTTTCCCGCACGCACAAAACGGTCACCTTCTGCAATACGAGACGAAAGCGCAAGGAGAAGACCCATCGTGTGCTCCGCGACAGTGTGCGTAAGCGCACCTGGAGTATTGGTGATGGTGACACCGCGCTTAGCTGCCTCAACATAGTCGATATTATTAAAACCCACTGCGTAGTTTGAAAAAATCTTTGCGGTTGGTACAGCGTCAAACACCTCTCCGTCAATAGTGTCTGTGAGCAAGCAGAGCACAGCGTCGTACGGCTGTGCGCGAAGTGCAGCAAGGAGCTCGTCTTTGGTAAGTACGCGATCGTGCGGGTTTATATCAAGGGTGTGACCGGCGGCTTCAAGCTGTGTGAGACCGACGTCTGGAATGCGACGCGTTACATATATATGAGCCATAGTGAAAAGTATAGCATTGCTGTATTGAAAGGAGGAAAGCTGGACATGCTATTTTTTCACACGCCACGGCATCTCCTGCGGATGCCTCGCTTGTCCTCGACTGAAAATCTACCTGCGGCAGAACCAAGCTTTTAAGTCTGCGGAGTGAAAAAATAGCATGTCCAGCTTTCCCACCCAGAGACTGTGGACTACCTCACTATGGAGAGTGCCGCGTGGGCTATAAACTGTAGGTATGAAATATGACTTCGTAGCACTTGGCGACATTGTCGTCGATACATTTATAAATCTCTCAAAAGACGATGCTCGCGTAGTGTGCGATGTGGATGGTCGCGCATGCCAGCTCATGATGAACTTCGGCGAGAAGCTCCCCTACCATGACGCAGTGGTGCTTCCTGCAGTGGGCAATTCGCCAAACGCTGCGGTATCTGCACACCGCCTCGGACTTAAGTCTGCTCTCTACTCGAACATCGGCCACGATAAGTCAGGTGCTGAATGTCTCGACCAGCTTCGCACCGAAGGGATCTCGACAGACTTTATCGTGCGCAATGAAGGCAGGGTTACCAACAACCACTATGTGCTTCGCTACGGCGCCGAACGGACGATTCTCATTAAGCATGAGGAGTATCCGTATAAACTTCCACTTTTTGTTGAGCCACCGCGCTACCTGTATTTTTCTTCTATCGGAGAAAACTCACTACCCTTCCATCATGAAGTTGCCGCATATGTACAAGCACATCCTGAAACGAAGCTCGTTTTCCAGCCAGGTACCTTCCAGATAAAGCTCGGCGTGGAAACCCTCAAAGATATTTACCAAGTGACCGAAATCTTTTTCTGTAACAAAGAAGAAGCGCAGTACATCCTCAAAACGAAGTCGGATGACCTCAAAGAGCTGCTCCGCGGTATCAAAGCACTTGGTCCAAAGATCCCCGTCATAACCGACGGTCCAAAGGGCGCATACGCACTCGATGTACAAGACGTCGCGTGGTACATGCCCATCTACCCTGACCCAGGTCCACCGGTCGACCGCACCGGTGCTGGCGACTCGTTTGCATCGACCTTTACCGCAGCGCTCGCGCTTGGTCTTCCCGTAGAGACAGCGCTCGCGTGGGGACCGATAAACTCTATGTCTGTCGTCCAGTTCATCGGCGCACAAGCAGGCCTCCTCTCACGAAAGTTTCTCGAAGAATATCTCGCACACGCTCCGGCAGACTACGTCGCAAAGAAGTTATAAGATACAAAATAAAACAGCCGCGCCTCGAAGAGGCGCGGCTGTTTTTATGTGTACTCTACTGATTTGCGTATTCTGTAATGACAACGACACCAGAACCGCCACCGCCACCACCACCACCATTTGAGGTTCCTGGACCACCAGATCCTCCCGGACCACTGTTCGATCCACGCTGAGCAGCTCCACCGAAATAACTGGGAGCTCCAGCACCATCGGCAACACCTCCACCGTATATATGTGCTCCAGTGCCGCCGACGTTGCCCTTTATACTTACTCCTCCCACCGGCACAATACCCGGCACTCCTCCAATACCACCATAAACTCCTCCATCACCGAAAATAGCATTTCCTGGACCTCCACCTCCAGCCGATATAAGTGCTCCGACAGAAGTCGGACCACCCGCAGTATTGACTGCGCCGCCGGTACCAATAGTAACGGCCTGTGATGCTCCGATTGTGGCGCTTGTCAGGATTGCGCGCACATACGCTCCCGACCCACCACCAGAAGCTGTCCATCCGCCGTTATTACCACCACCTCCACCACCAACTACCTCAACTTGAGCGTATTGTAAGCCGGCATGCGGTGTGTAAGTCCCACTTGAAGTAAATACTTGTTGGTAAACTTTTGTACTTCCTCCCGCGCTCGTTTGCACCGTCCCATCAGGAAATTCCACACCACCGATAGCGGAACGAATACGGCCATACGACACAAGACCATAGTCAGTAGCTGTATTTGTGCTCTTTCCCACTGAGATATTGCCGTCTTTTACTTGTGGTGTCTGAGAGACATTAACTGGTGCTGCGACGTTGCTGTTTGGAGGCAATGCGGCAGGACCAGTCCAGTTAGCTGCAGAAATGTAGTTGATGCCCAGAGCACACGCCACCACCATGGAGAGAAGAGTGATTTGTGCGAGAAACTTTGAAAATAATTGCATATGTTTCATATATGTAAGTATTATACACCGAGTGCACGACGTACTTCGGCCGCGATCGACGTTGCATCAAGGCCAAAGTGTTTCCGGAGTTCTTCCATTGTGCCTGACTGACCGAAGGCGTCGTCGATGCCGAGGCGTAGCACTTTGGTAGGACGCACCGTACTCAAATACTCCACCACTGCAGACCCCATACCGCCCGCGCGCTGGTGCTCTTCTACCGTCACGAGAATGTCATGCTCTTCTGCAAACGCGAGAATGGCTTTTGTGTCGAGCGGCTTTATGGTGGCAAGGTTCATGACCGATGCGCCGATGCCTGACTCGTTGAGTGTCTTTGCAGCGCTCAGTGCTTCAAACAAAATAGTGCCGGAGGAAACGATACCAACTTTCTTTTCGTGTGTGTCGTCGCGGAATAAATACGTTTCTGCCTTCCCTATCTCAAATGGTGTCGCTGCTGTAGTGACGGTCGGTGTCGCTTCGCGTGCAAGGCGCATGTATGAAGGCTCGGCCGACGCTGCGAGCGCATGTGTAGCACGAGCGGCTTCAAGGGTATCGGCAGGAGAGAGAACGACCATGTGCGGGACCGTCCGCATGAGAGCCACATCTTCTATGGCCTGATGTGTCGCGCCGTCAGGACCTACAGATACACCAGCATGTGCACCGATAATTTTCACTGGAACGTTGTTGTATGCAATGGTCGTGCGGATTTGCTCCCAATTTCTACCTGGAGAAAACATTGCGTATGATGCAATGAATGGAATCTTTCCCATGGCTGCCATGCCAGAAGCGACCGACGCCATGGACTGCTCACTGATACCCATCTCGAAAAACCGTTCTGGAAATGCATCTTTGAAATCAATAATGCGCGTCGACTCAGTAAGGTCAGCGCAGAGTGCAACGATACGAGCGTCTTTCTCTCCTGCTTCTTTCAGGCCTTTTCCAAAACCAATACGGTTTGCCTCCTTCGCACATGAAGGTGAAAAAAGGTCAGGGTTTAGATGTGATGCGAGTCTATATGTCATAAAAATTATGGATGGTCGGAGTTGATTACGAGACCTTTGAGGCTGCGAAGCTCACGGAGTGCGACTTCAGCTTGCTTGTCGCGCGGCACGCGGTCGGTTGGTCCTTTTCCTGGGGGGTTGCCATGCCAGCGGAAGTCGCGCTCAAAGAGACCGACGCCCTTTGAGGGAATAGTGTGAGCGATGATGATCGACGGCTGGCCGACGACAGCCTGTGCTTTGCCAATAGCGTCGTTTACCGCACGCATGTTGTGACCATCGACTTCTTGTACGTCGAAATTAAATGCTGAAAACTTTTCGTAGAGTGGCTCGAGCGGCATGATGTCCTCCACAAAGCCATCGATCTGGATACCGTTGCGGTCGATGATGACGATGAGGTTATGGAGCTTTTCCTTCCCTGCGAGCATGAGCGCCTCCCACATTTGCCCTTCGTTCCATTCACCGTCACCAGTCAGACAATAAAAATATTTATTCGAGTAGGGGTTATCGAGACGCTCGGCAAGTGCCATACCCACAGCCTGCGAGAGACCAGAGCCGAGGGGACCTGATGAAGTTTCAAGTCCTGGAAGCGACTCTCGATGTGGATGTCCCTGAAGACGTGAGCCAAACTTTCGCAGAGTTTTAAGCTCGTCTACAGGAAAATATCCTGCATGTGCCATGGTGGCATAGAGCACCGGACAAATGTGACCATTTGAAAGTATGAGGCGGTCACGCTCGGGAAGTGCAGGATTTTTCGGATCATGGTGGAGTACATGAAAGTACAGAAGAGTGAAAATATCTGCCATGTCGAGAGGGCCTGCAGTGTGACCACTCCCTGCTGCGACGAGCATCTCAATAATAGACGCGCGAATTTCATTCGCTTTTATTTCGAGTGAAGAGACGTCTGCATCAGAAAGATATTTCATACAAGAACGATATACATATGATACCAGCAAAGTATCATAGTCGCTTCGTGTTATGTGTGTATGAGTTCAGAAAGCTCAGCGTATGTTTGCGAAATATTTTCAGATGACATCAGTGCAGAGCCCACGATAAAACGCGAGACGCCGTGCGCGCGAAGTGTGAGAAGTGTGTCGCGGTTCACACTACCGTCGACTGATATAGGAAGCTCGGGAAACTTCGCGCGCACGGCGTCGATACGCGGGAGTACGCGCAGGTCAAACGGCTGGCCTTGTGCCCCGACATTCGCAATACCCATACACTGCGCAAAATGTGCATGCGGAAGTGCATCGAGGTAGAGCGCAAGCGGCGTGTCGTTTGAGGCAGCCACTCCGAGAAGCACCCCTGCTTGGTCACATAATGCGCGAGCTGCTTCCGTATCTATATACGTTTCCATATGTACCACTACACGCTTCACTCCTGCTCCAATCCATTTTGGAAGTTCTTCCTCAGCGCCGTCTATCATAAGGTCAATTTCAATATCAAACATTCCGCAAAGTGAGCGAATATCTTTTGGCTGGCCAGCATTTTCGCCACTGCCATAGGGCCATGAAACAAAAGGCACAAATACTCCATCGACGACATCGACCTGAAAGTCACGCACAAAAGGCTTTACACGCTTTGCGGTGGCAAAGATATGCTCAAGCGATGTAGGAATAACAGCAGGAACTATCATATATATGATTATAGGCCACACTGGTCGCCATCACGAGCGGTCGTCCAGCTACGGTCGGAGTTATTTTCAGCGCAGTACTGAGGGAGAGTGCCGAGCTCGTAGCCACGATATCGTTTTCCTGCTGCACAGGTTGTACAAAATTGTCCGTAGTCTCCATCGGAGAGACTCGTATTTCGTAGTGACTCGAGCATGGTCATGAGACCAAAATAACGTGGCTGGTCACCAGGTGCATTGTAATAATATGAATAGATATCCTCCGAAACCGGATCGACAACCTGCTCTGTAAGGTAGGGGCGAAGTGAAGCGATGAGTCCGCACCATGATGCAGTACCGTGTGTGCCGTCGCTACACGTGACAGATCCTTTTGAAAGCGCAGGCACGTCACCAACCACAGGTGGGTAGTAGCCATAGTCTTTGTGATAGTCGTTGATGGCTTGGAGTACTATCTCCATATCATGCACACGAATAGTATCCTGTGCATCTGAAGCATTCACATGCTTCGTTGCAACCACGATATATGCAACCAGAAAAAGACAGCCTGTGAGCGTTATGATCTCTAGAAGAAGTGTCTTTTTTGACATGAAAAGTACATTTACGGGCACACGTTTTGGCTAGCACTCCACCAGTTTGTCTGCCCTTGCGACTGGCACAGTGCTGGCTGTTGGCCGAGTTCATATCCCAAGAATCCCTTTCGTCCGCATGTTACGGCAGGGTCATTTGAGCAGTACACACCGCCATCGCCATCGGCAAGTGAAGCGCTCGAGGGTGACTCAAGCATTGCCATAAGACCGTACGTGCTATTTCCGTCAGAAGTATCAGAATCGTAATACAACCGATAGGTTGTTTGACTATCA
>JAYVPP010000017.1:0-9476 GCA_043757305.1 Candidatus Kaiserbacteria bacterium | reverse complement strand
CACAGGCTCTCTGGTCTTTTCAGTATCACCTACCTTCACGGGCACTGCGAACTTTGCAAATGCATCCACCACCATTGCCACTATTCGCAAACTCTTTGACGCCACTGGTTCTGCTGGGCAAAACGGCTACGTACTCCAGTCAAATGGCAGTACGACACAGTGGGTCGCGACTTCCTCACTTGGTTTTGGTGCCGGGGGTGTAACCTCGGTCAATGGTCAGTCTGGTGTCATCACTCAAACGTTTTCTTCCACGACAAGTGGTACCGATTTTTCTATTACCACGGCAGGCAATGCGTTCACATTCAACCTCCCGTCCTCAAGTGCGAGCAACCGCGGCCTCCTTATGGCAACAGATTGGAGTGCGTTTAATAATAAGCAAAACGCAATTACTCCCGGAAATCTCCTCTCATTTTCTGGTGCAACGCTCAACTCCACTGCCCTTAGTACTTCATCACTCGATACCTCAGCAAAGCTTGCTGCCATCCTCACCGACGAAACAGGCTCTGCAGGTGGCGGACTTGCTGTGTTTTCAAATGCACCAGCCTTCTCGGGCACCGCAACCTTCGCAGCACTTACTGCCACAGGCACACTCACGGTTGCAAACAACATCAATATCTCTGATATCGCCAAAGGCTACCAGCTTGGGGGCAACAGAATCCTCTACGCATCATCGACAAATTTTTCAACGCTTGTTGGTATTGGTGCAGGGAACCTGCTAGATACCACTGGCTTATATAACACTGCACTTGGCTACCAGTCACTCTATACTGCTACATCTTCAACCTACAACACTGCTGTGGGGTATCAATCTCTCTATTCCAACACTACCGGTTCAAGCAATACTGCCAATGGTGTGTACTCCCTCTCCTCTAACACCACCGGTTCAAACAACACCGCTAACGGATTTGCATCTCTTTATTTGAACACCACCGGTATCAACAATACGGCTAATGGAACATATGCTCTTTATGCAAATACCACCGGTATCAACAACACCGCAAACGGAACATATGCTCTCTTCGCAAACACCACTGGCTCAAGCAATACAGCCATTGGTTTGCAAGCGCTCTATACCGCTACATCCTCGTCGTACAACACCGCCCTCGGTCAACAATCTCTCTTCTTAAACAGAACTGGTGCAAACAACACCGCGTCAGGATACGGATCTCTTTACAACAACACTACCGGCTCAAGCAACACTGCTAGCGGGTACGCATCTCTCTACTTCAACACTACCGGTATCAATAACACCGCCCTCGGGTATGCCTCGCTTTACTCCAACACTACCGGCTCATACAACACCGCCATCGGCCTCCAGTCCGGCTACGACATCGACACGGCCACCTCTACCGGCGCCAACACCATCATCGGATACAACACTGGACGTGGTATCACTACCGGTATCAACAACACCATCCTCGGCGCCAACGTCACTGGTCTAGCCGCAGGTCTTTCAAACAACATCATCATTGCAGATGGAGCAGGGAATCAGCGTATCAATGTTGATTCTACGGGCAACGTTGGCATCGGCACCACCACTCCGACTCGCAATCTCCAGGTATACCAAGACCAAAACGGAGGAACAAAACTTTCTGCAACGAACCCAAACCTCGGCACAGCAGCCTTCTCTCAAATTTCTGCGGATGCTTCAGGAGGTGGTTTGTACATGTACGCTCTAGGTTCTGGATATACCTCAAGTGGTCAGTACAAAGCATCAGGAGGTACATTGGAAGCTGCTGGCATCGGAGGTCTCGGACTTTCTGCGCAGCAAGACAACCTCTATTTCTATACAAACAATGGCGCTGAGCGTATGCGCATCACGACTGCGGGCAACGTGGGCATCGGCACTTCTACTCCAAACTGGCAGCTCCAGGTTGCCTCCCCCAGTGGCACACCATACATTGCTCTTTCAAATATGACGGGAGGTGTCGACAAAAAACACTGGCTTCTTTCAAACTCGGGTGATGGCATCTTCCGCATTGGTACGTCATCTGACGCCCTCACTTCTACCTCCACGAAACTCCTCGTTGACGCAACCAGGAACAATTTCTTTGTAGGGAGACAGTCGGGAACATCGACAGGTTCGAGCAACAATGCCCTTGGATATCAGTCTCTTCTTTCCAACACCTCGGGCTCACACAACAATGCTCTTGGATATCAAACCCTCTACTCAAACACCACGGGTAACGCCAACAACGTCTTCGGTCAGTACAGCCTCTACTCAAACACCACGGGCTCATACAACAACGCTCTCGGTTACAGCTCTCTCTACTCCAATACTACTGGCCAATTCAACAATGCCTTCGGCTATCTAGCTCTTCAGGGAAGCTCGACAGCCTTCCAGACCGGCTCACACAACAACGCCCTCGGTTACGCCTCTCTCTTCTACAACACTTCTGGCTCATACAACAACGCTCTCGGCTACGGCTCTCTCTATTCCAACACCACCGGCCAATACAACAACGCCCTCGGCTACCAGTCCCTCAACCTCAACACCGCCGGCACCAACAACAACGCCCTCGGTTTTCAGTCTCTGTACAACAGCTCCACCGGTACTGACAACAACGCCCTCGGCAGCAGTGCGCTCTACAACAACACCACGGGCTCATACAACAACGCCCTCGGTAACGCCGCACTCTACTTCAACACCACGGGCCAACTCAACAACGCTTTTGGTTATGGTGCCCTTCAGGGAAGCTCAACAGCATTCCAGACTGGCTCATACAACAACGCCCTTGGGTTCCAGTCCCTCTACAACAACGCTAGCGGTGGAAGCAACAACGCGCTTGGTTACCAGTCGCTCCTCAACAACACCACCGGTTCATACAACAACGCTTTTGGCCAACAAGCTCTCACCTCAAACACCACGGGTTCCAACAACAACGCCCTCGGTCTATTTAGTCTCGTCAACAACACAACTGGTGGAAGCAACACCGCTTTTGGGTATCTATCACTTGCCGCCAACACCACGGGCTCATTTAATAATGCGCTCGGTAATGCTGCTCTCAGCAACAACACCACCGGCTTATATAACAACGCTCTGGGTTTTGGCGCGCTCCAAGGAAGCTCAACAGCTTTCCAAACTGGCTTAAGCAACAACGCCTTCGGCTACCAGACTCTGTTCTACAACACCACCGGTTCATACAACAACGCGCTTGGTCAAACTACTCTCTTTAACAACACCACTGGCGGGAACAACAACGCACTCGGTAATAGCGCACTCTTTTACAACACCACCGGCTCAAACAACAACGCATTTGGTGTACAAGCCCTCCAAGGAAGCTCAACTGCATTTATGACCGGTTCACACAACAACGCAATTGGGTATCAGTCGCTGTACCGTAACGCAACAGGAAACAACAACAACGCCCTCGGCATAGCTGCGCTTTTCAACAACACCTCCGGCTCACAAAACAACGCCCTCGGAAACAACGCCCTTGTCAACAACACTAGCGGATCCAATAACAATGCTCTGGGCTTCCAGTCGTTGTATAACAACTCCACTGGTACTGACAACAACGCCCTCGGTTTTGCCAGCCTTTTCTACAACACCACCGGCACACAAAACAACGCCCTCGGCAACAGCGCCCTCGGCAACAACACCACAGGTAATTACAACAACGCATTTGGTATACAGGCCCTCCAAGGAAGCTCAACAGCCTTCCAGACTGGCTCAAGCAACAACGCCTTCGGCTATCAAACGCTTCTCTACAACTCCACAGGCGGATACAACAACGCTTTTGGTCAGCAAGCTCTCACCTCAAACTCCACTGGCTCGTATAACAACGCCCTCGGCGCTCAGTCCCTCTTCTACAACACCACCGGCACATACAACAACGCGATTGGTCAAGCAGCTCTCTACCTCAACACCACCGGCGGGAACAACAACTACTTTGGTGTTAATGCCGGATACGACAACACTACGGGTTCTCAAAACATAGGCATAGGCTCTTTCCCAACCATTGGTGTAGGTATTACTACTGGTTCAAATAACATTCTCCTCGGCAACGACGTCCGCCCACAGTCACGTACAGCAAGCAACCAGCTCAACATTGGCAACCTCATTTATAGCCAAGGGTTGGGAGGTGGCAGCACGCTCGCTGCGGGCAACGTGGGCATTGGTACCTCGACACCGAACACACTCCTCAGCATCAGTAATACCGGGGGAAGTGCTGCATACAGCTCGTGGGGTCTTGCATCTTCAGCGTATGCTGCATCTGATGTTCTCGTTGCAAACTCCGTTGGTCCTGGATACCAATTTGCACAAGCAAAGCTGCAGGTGCAGCGTGCCGGCAACCTCGGACAGGGGTGGAATTTTCTCGTAGCCGATAACGCAGGAGGCGCTACCTCAGAAGCTGTACGTATTACGAGCGAAGGACTTGTGGGCATCGGTACCTCGTCGCCAGCATGGAAGCTTCAAGTGGCGAGTGCAGCTCTTGCTGGCGCCGACAACGCCGGTGCCTTTGCTGTTACTGACTCTGCAAACCCACTAAAGAAGCTGTACTTTGGCTATGACACTACTGTCGACGCAGGCTTCATTCAGTCTGTATTTACAGGCACGGCATTTAAAAATCTTTCCCTCAATCCAAATGGAGGCATTGTGGTCATTGGTACCACCACTCCGCTCGTCGATAGCAACATACCCGTACAGATTGGTGCACAAGTCGGAGGAGTCACCTATTTTGGCGCAAATAAAAGCGGTTCATACGGTGCGTTGTATGGATATCGAAACGCTAACAGCGGCTATACAGGTGGAGAAATCCGAATGATAAATAATGAACCTTTCCGAATATTAACCAACGATAATGAGCGAATGAGAATAGATGCTGCGGGCAATGTGGGTATTGGAACAACTTCGCCACTAAACCGGCTTACCGTACAGGGAAGTGTGTCTGGGGCCACTTCATCAATTGCAAATTATCTGGCACAGCTTCGAAACAATGCGGGTGTCACGACAGGAAATGGTCTTGCTATCGTGGCAGGTACCACGACTGGTAGTGGCGCAGCGTTCCTGGGCTTCTATACACCAGACGGTAGCTATATAGGAGGCATTCGTCAGAGCTCGGGCTCGGGTGTGGCATACGACACTGCATCTGACGAGCGCATCAAGGAAAATATTGGAACAACGAGCCACTCGCTCGCCGACTTGCTGCGCGTCGGCGTCTTCGACTTCTCATTTAAGTCTGATACGTCGCATCAAATGCAGACAGGCTTTATAGCTCAAAATATCTATGCAGTATTTCCTGATGCGGTGGCGACCAACGGCGATAATGGCTCGACCACGCTTGCCGCGGGTGCTGTACCATGGGCTGTGGACTATGGTCGCATTACGCCGCTTATTGTGAAGTCACTTCAGGAGGTAGCTACTCTTTCAGGAGT
Source organism: Candidatus Kaiserbacteria bacterium (assembly GCA_043757305.1). GTDB lineage: Bacteria > Patescibacteriota > Minisyncoccia > Phycocordibacterales > UBA918 > JAYQPD01. Next base: position 4,097 of record JAYVPP010000017.1, on the reverse strand, counting down.
ATTTAAAGACAATCTTATAGCGTGGCTCGGCAGCGCAGAAAACGGTATCACGCGACTTGTTTCAAAGGAGATTATTGTCGACAACCTTGCGGCACATCAGGTTACTACAAATACACTCTGTGTGAATAAAGCCGATGGCTCGCCAGTGTGTATCACCGGCAACGAGCTCTCGGCGATGCTTTCACAAAGCGCTGTCGCGCCAGCTACGGGCACGACAACACCAGGCACTTTTGGGGGAGGAGGTGGTGCGGGAGCAACATCGACTACGGGAACGACAGGTACAACGACATCACCTGATACTTCGGGTGCATCAAGTACACCACTCGTAAACCCTCCTCCGGCAACACCACCAAATGTCCCACCAGCGACACCGCCTGCGCCTGATACTTCGACAGGTACGACTACAGGGAATTAAACAAAACCCCCACGCCTTCGGCATGGGGGTTTTGATTGTGACGACCCTACAAATTAAATGGGGATATCAAACGCAAAGATACCAGCACCAGTAATGAAAAGTGAGATAGAAATGCCAAGTGTTAAAAACCAAAAGACTGGGGTTGGGACGAGCGGGTACGTAAATGTTTTGCGGAACACGAGCATTTTTATGGAAAGTATTGCAGCGATGATGGCGGCTATCTGGGTGAAGAAACCGGCAATGAACATAAGGCCTATCAGTATTTCAGCGACGCCGTATTTCCAAGCAATGAGCCCAGCAAGGCGCGAAAGAAACGGGAAGCGAGTAGCAATAATGCGCGTGAGCTCCGGGCGGCTATGACGGAAATGTTTCAAACCGAGAGTGAGAAGCGCTGCGCCGATAAAAACACGAAGTATTGCGTATGCAATGAGTGCGAGAAATACTGTAGGAAATGGGTTTATCATGAACTCTATAGTATCATGCCCGCATGAGCGCTTGTGAAGCAGTAGTGATCCTAGAGAATGTGCGGAGTGCCCACAATGTAGGGGCGATTTTCCGTACCGCAGAGTCTGTGGGTATCACAAAAATATACCTCGTGGGGTACACGCCAGCACCACTCGACCGTTTTGGTCGTAGCGTTCCCGATCTCCAAAAAACAGCACTTGGTGCAGATACAATGGTGCCGTGGGAGCAGTGTGAAGATATGGCGCCGCTTATTCAAAAGCTCAAAACAGAAAGTTTTGCGATTGTTGCAGTGGAGCGCACGGACGATGCGATGGATTATAAGGAGTATGTTCCTGGCGACCGCGTGGCGTTTGTGTTTGGTAATGAGGTGGACGGCGTATCTAGTGAAGCGCTTGCGGCAGCAGGCGTGGTCATCTCGCTTCCTATGAAGGGGAGGAAAGAATCTCTCAATGTATCTGTCGCAACGGGTATTGTCTTGTACCGCGCACTCGACCGATAACTAGTAGTGCAAGACCGACATCACACGGCCGTCTTGGTCGAGGGTGATAGTTGTCCAATGGTCTTGTGCCGGAGCGATGCGTTTTTTTGTTTGAGGAGTATGTACCACAGGGGCCATTGCTTCCGTAATAGCGGCAGGCGCGGAATATGCTGTCGTAGTGGCAGTAGGTTTCCCGAGAAGTGCAGTTGTGAGTGGAATTCCTGTGTGTACTGCTTTAAATACTACCGCTGCAACCATCGCACCTGCCAATAGAAAAAGAAAGGTATAGGGGTTGCCGCCGCTAGTCTCATCGTGTGCATCTGCCATAGGCTACGAGCGTAGCATACCCTTTAGGATTTGTGCAATTTTGCGAGCTCTTCCTTTACGACCACAGCGTCGCTCCAGGGCACTTTGCTTCCACGCGGACCCATGATGTAGGGGTCAGTGCCTTTGCCAGAAATAATGACAACACTATCATCTGGCGCTTCGGTGAGTGCGGTGCGTATTGCCGCTCTGCGGTCCATGATGACATCGACTTTTGATTGATCTTCAACACCAACGCGCATTGCTTCAACGATAGCATGAGGATCTTCGTCGTACGGATCTTCATTGGTGAGAATGACACGGTCACAGTGTTCGCCTGCAATGCGACCCATCTCAGGACGCTTCCATGTGTCGCGGCCTCCGCCCGTGTTGCCGAGAATACAAACCTTGTGTTCCTTTGGGAACGTTTCATACAGCTTTGTGAGAGAGTCCGGTGTGTGCGCATAGTCAACAACGGCAGTGATGTTTCTCCCCGAATCTTTGGGAGAAAGGAATTGTTCGACACGTCCATGAATGGGAGGAAGGGATGCGAATGCAGATTCCATTGTGCGAAGTGGTATGCCAAAGGATTCCGCTGTGGTAATGGCTGCGAGTGCATTGCTGACATTCATGAGTCCTGCAAGGGGTACGCGCATAGTGACACCTTTATAGACAAGCGATACGCCTTCTTTCTTTAGTGTGTACAGTTCAGCAGATTTGAGCCCATACGGGAGTTTCTTTTCGACATCGACAGAGAGAAACAGCGCGCCACGCTCGTCATCGGTATTAGCGACGATACGGCGCGGTCGCTTACGCGACCGCGCAAGCGCCTTCGCAAGCTCAAACTTTGCCGCCACATATTTTTCGAATGAGCCGTGTGCTTCGATGTGCTCTGGGGTAAGGTTGGTAAAGACAAGCGCATCGAGGTCGATCCATTTGTGGCGATATTGCTTCACACCTTCAGAAGTCATTTCAAGAATCGCAACAGTACAGCCAGCATCCACGGCGCGACGCAAAAAACGTTGCACAAAAAAACGACCAGGCATAGTCATTTTATAGAGGTTGGGCTCGGTAGCTTCACCAAGCTTGAAACGAATAGTACCCGCGACGGCAGTGCGCGCACCGTTTGCTTCAAAGAGTGCGTTGATAAGCTCTGTCACAGTCGACTTTCCTTTGGTGCCTGTGACACCGATGACCGTGATATGTCGTGAAGGGAAGCGATACCAGACCGCGCCGATAAGGGTAAGGATGTAGTGATAGACAGGGCGCACCAATGAAAGAAGTGGGCGGGGGATGAGTTTGCGGAGATAGTACATGAGAGCACTCATAGACACAGTATACCGCACAGCTACTTTGTACCAAGAAGACGAAGTGCTTCCGTAAGGCGCTCTTTGGTATTTGTTGCAGACGCAGGCATATCGCGGAGGGCGCGCCGTGCTTCGTCGCTCGTATAGCCAAGCGCCATCAGTGCATCAATGACGTCGTTGTCGTCGCTTTGTACTTGGAGGTCACCGCGCGGCGCGATTTTATCTTTGAGACCGAGCACAATTTTCTCCGCGCTCTTCTTTCCAATGCCCGAGAGCTTTGAGAGGTATGCGGCGTCATTACGCTCTGCGGACTCTTCGAGCAGACGCACGTCTGCCTGCGACATGATGTTGAGTGCAGACTTCGGGCCGATGCCAGGAAGCTCTATGAGGAGCTCAAACATGTTGCGCTCCGGCAATGTTTTGAAACCATAGAGCTCTTGGGACGTCTCGCGGACGACGTAGTATGTATGGAATGAAATTTCGTCCCCCACTACTTCGGTGATAGCGGCATTCTGTGCTACACGAACTTCGTAGCCGATGCCGCCCACATCTACAATGATGCTCCCAAGGTTTTGCTCGAGTACTGTGCCGCGAATGTGACGAATCATACCTCTATGATACCCGGCTTTTGGATTTTGTGCCCGCCTCTCGTAATACGCAACATACGCTCTGAGGTTTTTGAAGGTTGGGGGTAGGTCTGGGTCAAAAACCTCAGAGCGTATGTTGCAAGAGCCCTTAATTTGAGTGTCTGGGCAAAAAGTATATACCCCGGCTTTATCCGCCAGCTTTACACCCTTGCGAAAGCTGTTTTTTTCCAGTATAGTAGCCACACTATGCCAATTACCACATCAGCGAAAAAAGCCCTTCGGGCGTCAAAGCGAAAGCATGTCTTTAATGTACGTCGCAAGAATGTACTCCAGGATACGACAAAGAAGGTCAAGAAATTGATCGCAGAAGGAAAGAAAGATGAGGCAGCAAAGATGCTTCCGTCCGTCTACCAGGCCATCGACAAGGCAGCAAAGCGCGGTGTCATCAAGACTAACACTGCCGCTCGGAAAAAGTCTCGTATCGCACAGGCTCTTGCAAAGAAGTAGCAAAGAAACTAAAACAGCCGGCTCGCAAAGCGAGC
>JAYVPP010000016.1:0-9516 GCA_043757305.1 Candidatus Kaiserbacteria bacterium | reverse complement strand
TCATAGGCACGTTTGATGCTACAGATATAAATTACACCATCGACTACTTGGCAGCTATCGTACGAGAAAACCATTTGCCACCAAAGGTACTTCTTGTGCATCGCTTTACCGACGACATGGTCACGGCCGTAAAAAATATCAAGCCGCAGCCTGAAGTACAGGTGGTTATGGTGATGGACGGATGGGGACCAAAAGACCTCAAACGTGGAACATACTCGCGTGTCATTGAGCCAGAGCCGGTGCAGTTTGCCGGCATAAAACTTTTTTATAAAAACGACCTCAAGGCACCAAGTACAGGACTCCTCACTCCAGCTGAGGTTCTCAATTTGCATCCTCGTCCCATTTACGTGCAGTATCAATAGTACCTTCGCACGCATCTGCTACAATTTACGTATGATATATCGTGTTGCGTCAGGTGTTGTGCATACCGTGCCGCCAGATTTGCGGAAGTCCTTGGTATCGTCTCCCGCGGTGCTCGAGGTATGGAATGACCTTACTCCGCTGGCACGCAACGAGTGGATCTGCTGGACGACGTCGGTGAAAAAAGCAGAGACGCGCAGTCAACACATACGACGTATCTACGAAGATATGCAAAAAGGGAAGCGCAGGCCATGCTGCTGGGCCGGCTGTCCACATCGTACGAAGTAGTAACACGGGACTCCTTTTAGGAGGTCGCACGGAGGGGTTGAATCTGCGGTATACTGGGTGAGTACAGCGTGGGTGTCGCCAAGCGGCTACAGAGAGAAGGCGTATGCCCACGCTGCGACGTTTACACATCAATTTTCGTATGAATTTCAACAAAACAATTGTTGCCGCAGGTGCGCTCGGGTTGTTAGTCGTTGTTATATTTTTTGCAATCCTTTTTAGAGGATCGTCACCAATAAGCTTGCCAGCAGGTATGACTGGGGGCGGACAGCAGCAGAATACTGATCCAAACAAGATCCAAGCATCGAAAGGTGATCCTGTCGATATCGCTATGGACTTCTATAATGCCTGGCTCACCGCTCTAAAGACTGGAACCGCAAAGCCATATGAAGCTGGTCTTGCAACTCGCCCGGTCCTCAGCGCAGGACTTAAGGCAAAGCTTAGTGCCGCAAAAACTCATGCTGCAACCGACCCTGATCCAGTGCTGTGTCAGGTAAAGGTTCCCGACCAGATCAGCTCTCGTACGATCTACCAACAGAAAGATTCTGCGCAGGTACTCATTACGTCAAAAGATAAAACGCAGACCGGTCAGGCGGTTGTCACACTGAAGGCTCAAGACGGTGGATGGTATATGGATGACATCGCTTGTTCTGCAGGTGAGGTTGCGCCAGTGGCGGAGTTTAGTTTTGACCACGAGGGGTTCTTGCTCAATAGCGTACCGCCACCACTCAATAAAAAGTATTGGTATGTCATTTACGAAGACAATGGTGTGAAAGGGCAATACGCACCGCTCTTCCTCAGTAAGACCTCCGCATGTCAGTCTGTAGACGGCGCGAAGTCTGTCTGTGACGCAAAGACCTTCACCGATGCAAAGAAGGTCCATGTATACGGGCAAATGACAGAGACTGGTGTCGATGTTACTCGTATTGAGTTTATAAAGGAGTAGGACGCAGTAAGTGACGAAAAAAGCGCCCTTATGTAAGAGCGCTTTTTTCGTCACACTCCAAGCGATACTTATTTTCGACCCCAGTGAATGTGTGCCCAGACGCGCTCGTGGATGTAGTAGAGAACAGTGCTATAGCCATTTACAACTGCAACGATAGCAAAGGTTGCAACAGTACTTCGTGTAAAAAGATACGCTGCTACAGTATCTGCAGATATACTCAGTACACGATACGCTATCGCTTTTACCAATGTTCGCCTGCGTTTATCATGTGCTGCTATTTTGTATGCCATTTTGAAAAGTATAGCAGATGAGCACCATACTGATATAAAAATATAGGTGAAAGTAAATTCGAAACCACGCGTAGTATTTGATGAGCATGCATCATCAACATAGTTGAGTACTCACGCAATACACGGGAAACAGATTTTTCGTACGCGCAGGTCGCGTAGACAATCATCACTCTTGGTATACACAGGCCCTTTTTGGGCCTGTTTTGCTGTGTGGCAGATTGCGCTTTTGAGGAGTAGAATGGTGCTATATGAAGGTTGCAAAGTATCCTGCGGAGAGCCGAGGTGTGGGTGATATCGACTGGCTTCGCTCGCGCTTCTCGTTTAGCTTTGCTCGCTACTATGACCCTGCGCGTATGGGTTTTGGTGCGCTCAGGGTGCTGAACGACGACACGATTGCGCCGGCCAACGGCTTTGGCATGCACGAGCACGACAACATGGAGATAGTGACGCTGGTGACCGAAGGTATTTTGGAGCATAGTGACAGCGAAGGAAATGGCGGCACACTGAGGGCAGACGACGTACAGGTGATGTCGGCCGGCTCCGGCATCGCTCACTCCGAGATAAACCCCTCCGAAGAAGAAACGCTCGAGCTTTTTCAGCTTTGGATAGAAACCAAAGAGCGTGACATCGCGCCGCGGTATGATCAAAAACATTTTGAGTTCGGGGAGAACGCGCTCACGGTCGTGGCGTCGGGTGACGGCGACCACGGTGCGCTCTGCATACACCAAGACGCTCGCGTGATGGTAGGGAGCTTTGTCGCAGGAGGGAAGCATATACACATCATCCCTGCTGGCCGCGGCATTTTCACACTCGCTACGGAGGGCTCGTTCACCATCGCTGGCGAAACGCTCGAAGCCCGCGATGCAGTTGAAATCACGGGCGCAGAGTCGATGACAATAGAAACCACCACAGGCGGAAGAGTGTTAGTTATTGAGGTTATTGTTTAATAAAAATATATGTATACATTTATAATTCTTGCAGTCGTCGTTATATTCTTCCTCGCTACGTCACTACGTGTGGTGAAGGAGTACGACCGCGGTGTTATCTTTTTCCTAGGTAAGTGCACGGGCGTACGGGGACCTGGGCTCATTATTCTCATTCCTATCCTGGAGCAGATGACAAAGGTGACGCTCCGCACCATCACGATGGACATTCCTTCACAAAAGATTATTACGAAAGACAACGTGTCCATCGACATTGCCGCTGTGGCGTATTATCACATTGTGGACGCACAGAAGTCGGTTGTCGCTATTGAAGACGTGTATCGTGCAGTCAACCAAATAAGTCAGACTACCGTTCGTAATGTCATCGGTCAGTTTAAGCTCGACGAAGTGCTCTCGCAGACGCCAGAAATAAATCAGAAGATTAAAGACGTTATCGACTCACACACCGAGCCGTGGGGTGTCGCGGTGACGGTGGTCGAGATTAAAGACATCACCCTTCCAGACAACATGCAGCGCGCCATGGCGAAAGAGGCAGAAGCCGAGCGTGAGCGTCGCGCCAAGGTCGTGGCAGCACAGGGAGAGTTTGAGGCAGCGGTGAAGCTTGGTGAAGCGGCAGACATCATTTCTTTACATCCAGTAGCGCTCCAGCTTCGTACACTCCAGACCATGGCAGAAATCAGTGTGGAGAAAAACTCAACCATCATTTTCCCCGCACAGTTTATGACGACGGTTCAGGAAGCGATCAAGATGATTAAAGGGGACGTGTAATATATTATTTCTTCGTATATTATAGAAAGTCGCCCGGTAGGGCGATTTTCTGATAGTATGGAAAATATGACCCTCGCCACATTTCTTGCACTTTTTGGGACCTATAAGTATTTTATTCTATTTCCTATCGCAGTGCTCGAAGGGAACATGATAAGTCTTCTCGTTGGCTTTGTGGGTCGTCTCGGCTACATACACCCGGTCATTGGAGGCGCTGTTATTATGTCGGGAAATCTGACAGGGGACGTTATTCTCTACTGGCTTGGGTACCATAAAGGTGAACGCTTCGTCAAACGGTTTGGTGGGTATATAGGACTCACGCAGGAGCGTGTTGAAAAAAGTACGGCGCTATTTCAGCAGTATCACGGGCGCATACTCTTTTTTTCAAAACTGACCAACGGCTTTGGTCTCATCACTGCTATTTTATTTACTGCTGGTCTTGCGCGTGTGCCGTTTGGTACCTACATGCTCTGGAATATTTTAGGAGAAGGCATTTGGACATTTGCACTCGTGTCGCTCGGGTACTTCTGTGGCAATCTCTATGTGCAAGTAGGAGATGTACTTTCGCGAGTCGGGCTGATTGGCGCCATCGTTGTTCTACTTCTCCTGCTACTGCAGGGGTATCGGTACGGCATTTCCCGCTACCTCTCCAGCACTACGACGCATCAAGGTTGATGCGTACGTCGTTGTACTCCTGTGTGAACGGTTTCCTCCAAAAGGTAACTGAGATATACGAACCTGCATATATATAGCCTGTTTTCAAAATGCCGTTTTTTTCGATACGTCGGCCCGATGCATAAATAGGGAAGGCAAACGTCCATTTTACCTTGCCAAGTTTGAGTAAACGCACACCGGTATCGACGTCATCACCATAGAAAGGAATGCTCATGTCATGCCCGCCGATTTTTGCCAACGCGTCACGGCGCACGACATAGTTGCCACCTTGGAACATGCGATTTTTTTGTAAAAAAAGTGAGGTGATGTACATAAATACATATCCGATGATATACCATACTTTGACAATAGCTCGTGTCATGAGCGACGTGTCGTAGTAGATATGTGGGCCAGTGAGCGCGATGAGCGACGTGTCGTCAGTAAACTCGCGAATGATAGTGGTAAGCCATCCTATAGGTATGCGTGTATCGGCGTCGATGCACGCAACAATGGCCCCACTCGATGCTTCAAATGCAGTTTGGCGAGCGATATTAGCACCCTTGCGTGGCTCATCAACGACACGAACGCCCGCGATACTTTCTGCTCGGTCACGAGTATTATCGGTACTTGCGTTGTTTGCAACAATAATTTCTGTCTCAAACAACATGCCAAGTGCTCGGCAACGAGCTATCTCATGTGTAAGTGATTCAAGACAGGGGACTATTTCTACGGATTCGTTGTAGGCGGGTATGATAAAACTGATTTTCATGAGGGTATTTGTTGACATGATAGTATTGGTGGAATGAGAATGAGTCAAAGAGTGTATGCGGAGTGTAAAGACTTATGGCACCAGCATGACTATTCGTGGTCGGTACTCGTCTCTGTGCTTGTGTTTGCGAGCAGTATGTTTGTGAGCGCTCTCGCAGTACAGTTTGCAGCGAAAGATGCTGGGAACTCAACTACTGACATTCTGCTTGATAACCTTCCGGTTATCAATACGGATATTATTTTCACCGAAGGGGCACTCGTTTTTGTGGTTTTCGTAATCTGCCTATTACTACTGCGACCTAGAGCGATTGTTTTCACCACTAAAAGTCTTGGGCTCCTTATCTATACACGTTCGTTCTTCGTGATACTGACGCATATTGCACCATATCCAGATCGTATTGTCACAGATTTAGACCGTTTCCGCTACATCAGCTCTGGTTCTGATTTATTCTTTTCGGGGCATACGGCAATACCTTTTATGCTCGCGCTCGTATTCTGGCAGCGACCGCGACTCCGGATATTGTTTCTTATATGCTCTGTGGTTGCTGCAGGCGCTGTCATTCTGGGGCATTTACACTATAGTATCGATGTGTTCGCTGCATATTTCATCACCTATTCGGTGTATGCTATTTCACGAGTACTATTTAAGAACGATTACAAGATTTTCACGCATGATTTTCAGATGCCGGCTGAATAGTGCGGACGAAAGCGATATCTGCTTTCAAAAAGAGCTTTGTTCCTATATACTCTAAGTTTGAGAAAGAGCCTACACAAAAGAGCGGCTATGCCGCTCTTTTGCTTCTCTTAAAAAGCTACCCCGCACCTGCTCCGCACACAGTGCTTTTTGCCCCAGACCTACCCCCAACCTACAAAAAGTACTATGTGCGGAGCAGTGACCACTCATATCTTATGGCAAAACAAGAAACCATCGTCTCGTTCGAGAATGTCTCGTACGAATATAACGCCTCAAAACCGATACTCGATACGGTCAATTTTTCTGTACGTCGCGGTACAAAGACTACCCTCATGGGACAAAATGGTGCAGGGAAGAGCACGCTCTTCTCACTCCTTACAAAAGGAGCTCTGCCGAACGGCGGCGTAGTAAATATTTCTCCCCGAATGACCATCGCGCTCTCGCGCCAGGTTATACCGCGCGAGGAACTTTCCCTTACCGTGCGTGCTTTTTTTGAGCGTTGTTTCAAAGAGAAAGTATATGACATTGACCCACGCATCGACGATGTGCTCGAGGTCGTGCACCTGCGTGGTCACGGCACCATGCACGACCGCATCATGGACAGCTTTTCTGGTGGTCAGCAGGCGCGCCTTCTCCTTGCGTCTGCGCTCATTCAAAAGCCAGATCTCCTCCTCCTCGACGAGCCAACAAATAACCTCGACACTGCAGGCATTCATCACCTCACTGATTTTATAAAAAATTATGAAAAAACAGTTATTGTCATTTCGCATGATGCAGCGTTTCTCAATTCATTTACAGATACTGTGCTGTACCTCGATGTCCGTACACAAAAGGTAGAACAGTACTCGGGAAACTATCATGACGTGACAGAGCAGATAGCTGCACGAGTAGAAAAGGAAAACCGTAAGAACGCGCAGCTTTCGAAAAAAATTCAAGAAAATAAAGACAAGGCAAACTACTTTGCAAATAAAGGTGGCAACATGCGCCTCCTGGCAAAACGTATGCGTGAGGAAGCGGATGAAATGGAGGAAGAGAAGGTGGATGTTCGCAAAGAAGACAAAACTATCAGGCCGTTTACGATTCCGTTTCAAGAAGGTCTTACGGGAGATATTCTCACCGTTACTGGTTTTTCCATCATGAACCCAAAGACGCACAAGCCTGTGGTCCGCAAAGCAGATATCAAGCTTCGAAAAGGAAATCACCTTTTACTCAAGGGCCCAAATGGTATCGGAAAGACCACACTCCTTGAGTCTGTTGCGACGCGCCATGCCGAAGGCGTCGCTATGGGCAAGACGGTGAAGGTTGGCTACTATCGTCAAGACTTCTCAACACTCGACTTTAACGCAGCAGTCTACGAGTCGCTCATATCCTCTATGGATCGTGCAGATGAAGAGAGAATGCGCTCTGTCGCAGCGGGCTTTCTCATTACGGGGGACATGATGAAAACAAAAATTGGAAATCTTTCAGAGGGTCAGAAAGGTCTGGTTGCATTTGCACAGCTTGTGCTCATAAAGCCAGGCCTCCTTATTCTTGATGAGCCTACCAACCATATAAACTTCCGCCATATTCCCGTCATCGCAGAGGCACTTCATGAGTATCAGGGTGCGCTCATCGTGGTGTCTCACGTACCTGATTTTCTTTCAAAGATTCGCATCGACGAAACGCTCGACCTCGCGAAAGGTTTGTAGTCTTTTTGCTATACTTTCTTTATGACTACCGAAGGGTCAAAGCCCCAGCCAAAAAATCCGCTCCATGGGATTACACTCAAGACTATTTTGGAGGAGCTTGTGGCAGAGCATGGATGGCCAGAGCTTTCGCGCCGCATTCGCATTAATTGTTTTGCAAAAGACCCGAGTATCAACTCGAGTCTAACGTTTTTGCGAAAAACTGCATGGGCTCGAAACAAAGTAGAGAATCTCTACCTAGCCACACTCCGTCGCAAGAAACGGTCAGGCGAGGTCAAGTGATGCAAGAAACGTCGTAAGCTCCTTTCCTTCGATAGCACGATGCGCTCCTGATTTAAGGTTTTTAAGCTCGATGTTCATCACACGCACACGGGTGAGGTGTTTGACTTCCTGAAAGAGTGCGACACACATACGGCGGATCTGATGCTTCTTGCCTTCAGTCAGTGTGACACGGAAACTCTGCTCGTCGAGGATTTTTACTTTACACGGTTTTGTCATTTCATATTCTATTCGTACGCCCGCTTCCATATTTTTCTTGAAGCTTGAGCGAAGGGGCTCTTTGGTGACGACCTGGTATTCCTTTTCATGATCGAAGCGTGGGTGAAGGAGACGTTCTGTGATACGACCATCGTTCGTGAGGATGATGAGCCCGTCAGTGTCTTTGTCGAGGCGTCCGACAGGGAATACTCCAGGGATATCAATTTCTTGTGCAATGTCAGTTTCTCCTTCACCTGCAGAGTGGGTGAGTACGCCACGAGGTTTGTGGTACGCAAAGTACACAAGCTTTTTCTGTGCGCCCTTACGCTTTACTTCTACGATGTCGTCTGTTGCTACCTTTGCACCAAGTTCAGCACGTTTGCCGTTGATGAACACCTGGCCTGTTTCGATGAGTTCGTCGGCACCGCGGCGAGTCTCGTATTTTTTCCAAGCAAGGTACTTGTTGATACGCATAGGAAAAGTCGGCTCGTCATGCGACTGCTCTTGGGCTTTGGCCATAGCCAAAGAAGGTCGTCTCGCCCGAGGCGCGGTAGCACCTTTTCTCATGCCGGCTTGGTAGGGCTTTTTCATGTGGTCTGAGTGTAGCATTTCTATAGAATATTGCGCTACACTGGCGTCTTTCCTCTCTCCCGTGTAGGCTTTGAGGAATACTATGGAAACAAGTGAGCAAGCAGACATATATGACGTGGTGGTAGTTGGCGGCGGTCCTTCGGGGATGATGGCCGCCGCCCGTGCCGGAGCAGGGGGCAAGCGCGTGCTGCTCGTGGAAAAAAATACGATACTCGGCAAGAAGCTCCTCATCACGGGCGGCGGGAGGTGTAATGTCACCAATAATACTCCTGACATTCGGGCACTTGTCGCGAAATATAAGAACGCAGGGAAGTTTCTCTTCTCTGCGTTTGCGCAACATGGCGTCACTGATACCATTGCCTATTTTGATGCACTCGGTGTTACATTCCATGAAGAGCTTGAAGGTCGTATGTTTCCCCTGACCAATAGCGCTCGGACAGTCCGAGACGCGCTGGTGTCTGACATGAAACAATACCAGGTCGATATAAAACTTGGGACTGGTATTTCTGAAATCATCAATGACAAAGCAACAAAGGTATTTACACTCAAAACCACAGAAGGTGATATTTCTGCGCACACAGTGGTACTTGCCACCGGTGGTACGTCACATAAAGAAACGGGCTCCACAGGTGACGGTTTTCGTTTTGCGGCATCCCTTGGACACACGGTCGCAGAAAATAATTATGCACTCGTACCCATTACACTGCGCGACACGTGGACTCGCTCGCTTGCTGGCGTCACATTACGAGATATAAAAATGACTCTGGCAGTTGATGGTACGACAAAATCAAAAATCATCGGTAAGTTTTTGTTCACACATGTAGGTGCAAGCGGTCCGACTATTCTCAATATGAGCAAAGAGATTGGCGAGCTCCTCGAAGAGGGGGCAGTTACTCTCTCGCTCGATCTTTTTCCGTCGGAAGACCACGGTACGCTCCGCACGCGTCTCATCGCCCTCTTTGCTGAGGACAGTAACAAAATGATAAAGAATGTACTCCGTGTAATGATACCTCCCGCTCTCGCGCCAGCGCTCCTCGCAAAGCTCAATCTCGATGGT
>JAYVPP010000015.1:0-2588 GCA_043757305.1 Candidatus Kaiserbacteria bacterium | reverse complement strand
TATGCGCGATACCTGAGGTGCCGCCGTCTACGGTCATCAGCGCCGCGAGGTTGTCGATAGGTCCTGGTGTTTTAAACGTTCCGAGTGCTGGAACAAAGATGCCCGCAGAGTCGTAGCCACGGTACTCAAGCGTGCGAAGTCCTTCTATAAGAAGCTTCGTTGCGGTCCGGGTGCCAGTATATCCAAATATGCCACACATACACCTATTGATACCGTCTCCGAAGTAAATATGTTACAAGCCCCAAGAAGGCATATATTCATATATTTGAAACAGATATTTATAACGGTAGGTACAAGCTGCTTAACGTTGAGAAATATACGAAAGTTTTATGTCGTTGAGTCGTATATACTAAATACGGTTCAAATAGGCATTAGTAATCACTTTAGCTCATGAGACAAATCGACACTTTTTTAAATGGCATCACGATGTACAAACTCGTGATCTTTGGACTTTTGGCTATCACGCTCGTTGCTTTTGCTGAAAGCGCACTCGGAGTCCTTGGTTTTTCTATTATGCCACTCTTCCTTTCGCTTTCGCTCTGCGTTGGTGGCGCGCTTGGTGCAAACGAAGCCGCCGCACGCATCATACAGGCTCCCCGCACGATCGATTCCTCTCTTGTTACCGCACTCATTCTTTTTCTTATTTTGGCACCAGTTGAGTCGCTCCATGATGCGGAGCTTACGCTCGGCACAGTACTCGTTGCTATCCTTTCAAAATATATCCTCGCGTACCGAAAGAAACATCTCTTTAACCCCGCGGCTTTAGCGCTCGTGGTCATGGGGCTGTTTGGAAGTGGTGCAGCATTTTGGTGGGTTGGCAGTGTCTATCTTTTTCCCATTGTACTCGTCGTCGGGTTCTTGGTCACGAGAAAAATACGCCGTGAAGCGCTGGTACTCTCTGCTATCATCGCGTGCGGAATCGTCGGCGTTTCTCGCGCAGCATTTGCTCATGTGAACATCGGCAATGAACTTTATGATGCACTCCTTTCTGGACCACTCCTTTTCCTTACTACCATCATGCTGACCGAACCTTCTACCACACCACCACGCAAACAGCAGCAGATTGCGTACGGCATCGGTGTAGGAGTGCTTGCCGCATTTCCATTCCACTTCGGCATGCTCTCTAAAAGTCCTGAGCTTGCACTCGTCATTGGCAATATATATTCGTATGTCGTAAGTCTCCATGAGCGCGTGATGCTCACACTCATCGAGAAAAAAGAAATTGCGCGTGGGACATTTGAATTTATTTTTAAACCGGAGCGAAAGCTTCGCTTCGCAGCGGGACAGTATCTCGAGTGGACACTCCCTCACGCAAAAGCTGATATGCGTGGTATTCGCCGCTACTTCACCATTGCATCAGCGCCAGAAGAAGCAGATGTACGCCTTGGGATAAAAATCCCCAGAGATATGGCCAGCTCTTTTAAGGCGGCGCTCGCGCTCATGACTCCTGGGTCGACCATGACAGCAAGTGGCCTCAGTGGTGATTTTATACTTCCCACCGATACAAAGGAGCCTATTGTCATGATCGCAGGCGGTATCGGTATCACCCCGTTTCGTAGCATGATAGAACACATCATACAGGCTGGTGAAAAACGCTCAGCATATTTGTTTAATGCAAACAAAACATATGCCGATGTTGCGTACCTCGACCTCCTCACTCGTGCGTGCGATGCATTTGGTCTCTCAACCATTCACGTACTTGAGGACACAACGGGTGCGCCGGGAGACATAGTCATTGAAAAAGGATTTATCGATGGCGCAATGCTCCGTCGTCACATTACCAACGTACCTGCGTGTCGCTACTATATCTCCGGCCCAAGCGGTATGGTCACTGCATATAAAACGATGCTCATAAAAAATGGCGTCGCGCCAAAACGCATCCTCACGGACTACTTCCCTGGTTTTGCGTAACACGTTGCCATGGAACCACTGCAGAAAATCTCCTACGAGTCGATGGGCACATCATGGAGTATTTCTTTTTTTGACATTTCAAAGAGTCACACTGTTGAAGAAACGGTGGCCGATATTAAACGCGAGTCTGAAGCATTTAACCTGCTCTACTCCCGCTTCGTACCAGACTCGCTCGTGACGCGCATCGCAGAGTCTCCCGGCGGCACCTTTCTGGTGCCGCCGGACTTTATGCGAATGCTCTCGCTTTACCAAGCACTTTACAGTGCGAGTGCAAAACATCTCAACCCCCTCATCGGCTTTACTATTTCTGACCTTGGATACGACAGCACGTACTCACTCGCAAAAAAAGAAACCGTACGAAGCACGCCCGATCTTTTCGAAACAGTACGCGTCATTGATAAAAATCATATTGAAACTCTAGCACCTGTGCTCATCGACTTTGGCGCGCTAGGGAAAGGATACTTTGTCGACCGCATTACTGAAATGCTACGCGAGCGAGAGTTCACACACTTTCTCGTGGACGGTAGCGGGGATCTGTTTTATGAGTCGCCGAGTGCTCTACCCATCACTATCGGTCTTGAGGATCCTCATGACACAAAAAAAGTAATCGGGACCATAGCACTTTCAGGTGGTGCACTCTGCGGCTCTGCAGGGAGTCGCCGCGCGTGGGGCGGCAG
>JAYVPP010000014.1:0-9567 GCA_043757305.1 Candidatus Kaiserbacteria bacterium | reverse complement strand
GAAGTGAAGGCACTCGCTGCAGCGATGGCAGTGAAGTGCGCCGTGGTTGATATTCCGCTTGGCGGCGCAAAGGGTGGTGTGACGTTTGACCCAAAGGAGTACTCGAAGACTGACATTCACAACATTGCGCGCGCGTACGCGCGCGCAATGGCCGACCATATCGGTGTCGACCGCGACATTCCTGCTCCTGATGTCTACACCACGCCAGAAATAATGTCAGTGATGCTCGACGAATATGAAAAAGTACAAGGAAGGAGTGAGCCAGGTATGATTACCGGAAAGCCTATTGCACTCGGTGGTTCACTGGGTCGCGGAGAAGCGACAGCCAGGGGCGGCGTTTTTGTACTCGAAGCACTCCGTGAAAGTATTGGCCGCAATGCAGACGACATGCGTGTGGCCATACAAGGTTTCGGCAACGCTGGTGCCACTGCGGCATATCTCCTTCACGAACTCGGATATAGCATTGTTGCACTCTCTGACAGCAAAGGGACTATTTTCTGTGCTGCTGGTCTTAACCCAAAAGCAGTTGAAGCATCAAAAAAATCTGGCGGTTCAGTACTTGCCTACACTGCAGACGATGTTGTGGCGTCAGGTCCAGAGGACATTCTCTCCGTCGACTGCGACGTACTCATACCAGCCGCACTCGACAACCAGATTCGTAAAGACAATGTCGAAGGAATTAAGGCTGATATCATTCTTGAGCTTGCGAATAACCCCACGACACCAGAAGCAGACGATATACTCTTTGCTCGTCATGTGACGGTGGTGCCTGACGTGCTCGCAAACGCTGGCGGTGTAACCGTCTCATACTTTGAGTGGGTACAAAACCGTGCACAATACTACTGGAGCGAACAGGAGGTGAATGAAAAGTTGAAAACAAAAATCACGTCGGCATATAAAGATGTTTTGGCACTTTCTGCAAAGGAAAGCATCTCGCAGCGCCAAGCTGCCTACCGTCTGGCACTTGCTCGCATTCACGAGGCAATGAAACTCCGCGGGAGGTACGAGGCGTAATAGCGGGCTCCATTTTCAGTCGTTAGTTAAGGAGTATACTAGCTTTATGCAACCACTGGCGACACGTATACGGCCGACTACTCTTGACGACTTTGTCGGACAGTCGCACCTTGTAGGAGAGGGGAAACCACTACGCGTTGCGATAGAACAAAAGAAACTTTTCTCTTTTATCCTGTGGGGTCCACCAGGCGTGGGGAAGACAACACTCGCACGCATCTATGCTGAAGCGATGGGTGCAGCGTTCTTTGAGCTCTCTGCAGTGAGTGCGGGGAAGAGCGAGGTGCGCGATATTATCCTCAAAGATAGCGACGGGAAATTAAAAATACTCTTTCTTGACGAGATTCATCGTTTTAACAAAGCACAGCAGGATTTTCTCTTACCGTTTGTAGAAAATGGTGCGCTGACGCTCATAGGTGCAACCACAGAAAATCCTTCGTTTGAAGTAATTGCAGCACTTCTCTCTAGGTGTCGTGTATTTACTCTCACATCGCTCTCTGGTGAAGAGATGAAGCAGATCGTTGCTCGTACTGGATATGGAGTGCCGGACGATGCAGTCGATTGGCTTATAGAAATGGCCGACGGCGATGCACGGCGTGCTCTCGGCGTTCTCGAGCAGACACATGCACTCTATGGCAGCATCACGGTCGCTCACCTCACCGAGGCACTGCAATCAAAAAATATTCGCTATGATAAAAAAGGTGACGAACACTACAATACTATCAGTGCGTTTATAAAGAGCATGCGCGCCTCACAGGTCGACAGTGCTATCTACTATCTATCGCGCATGCTCGCGGCAGGGGAAGATCCGCTTTTCATTGCGCGCCGTATGGTCATTTTTGCGAGCGAAGACATCGGTATGGCGCAGCCTACAGCACTCGTAGTGGCAAACGAAGTATTCCGTGCATGTGAAATTATCGGACTTCCTGAGTGTGAAATAAACCTTGCGCACGGTGTGGCGTACCTCGCACATGCACCGAAGGATAGGCGTGCATACGAAGCACTTCGCATGGCGCAAGCAGACGTCGCTCGGACTGGCTCACTCGATATTCCACTCCATGTACGAAATGCTCCCACAAAGCTTATGAAAGATGCAGGCTATGGAGCTGGGTACGATATGTACTCAAAAGAAGATATGCGTCCAGACATACTCCAAAAGAAAATATATTACACACAGAAAGTTGTGGAAAATAAAAAAGATGCCACCTAGATGCTATACTTTTAATATACACTCTTATATTTAGTATCTATGAACTCAAAAACATTAGAACATTTATTTTTCTTTCTTTTGCTCGCAGGAGTTTCGTACCTAGTGTGGGAGCTTTTGCTTCCTTTTATGCCGGCAATCGTTTTATCGATCATCATTGCTACTGTATGTTATCCACTTTATGAGCGCATCCAAGCTCTCGTAGGGAGCAAGCGTGTGATGATAGGAGCGCTGCTCACAACGATCCTCGTTTTCCTCGTAGTTATCATTCCTATAGGAGTGCTCGGGTATTTCCTCTTTGAACAAGCGGCAAGCTTTTATGCAGCAATGAGCTTAGGCAAAGCAATCTCTATCGCTCCCGTACTTACATTTTTGCAAGATCTGCTTGCAAAGTATGTTCCAAAAGCTGGTATTGATGTCACCACGTTTGCAAAAGATGGCGCTGGCTGGGCGGCAACATCGCTCGGACTTATCTTTTCATCTACCGCGAGCCTCATCATGGTGCTTTTTATTGCGTTTATAGGCCTCTACTATCTTTTCAAAGATGGCGATTCACTCCTAAAGGCAATCATTCGTATCTCTCCACTTCCTGATAAACAAGATGCAAAAATTCTTGCGCGTCTTGCGGAGTCTGTACGCTCTGTCCTTATAGGTAGACTTTCTGTGGGTGTACTCCAGGCGGTACTCACCACCATAGGTTTTCTCATCTTTGGTGTACCGCAAGCTGTGCTCTGGGGTATGGTCGCTGCGATTGCAGCACTCGTGCCACTTGTGGGTACTGCGCTTGTCTTCATGCCTATTGTTGGCTTCCTCCTTATTTCAGAGTCATATACCTCAGCCATCGGTGTTGCAGTGTGGGGTATTGTGATCGTTGGTCTTGTCGACAACTTCGTTGGACCATATCTTATGTCAAAAGGATCTGCACTTCATCCGTTCCTTGTACTTGTGTCAGCGCTCGGCGGACTCTCTGTATTTGGTCCGGTCGGTTTTATCCTTGGGCCTGTAACAATGAGTTTCTTTGTAGCTCTAATAGAAGTCTACGAAACCTATATTTCTAAACAAAAATAATATGCAAGACCGTGCATTTATAAATAACTTTCTCAAAATAAATGGTGTCAGTGCCGACGCCACAGACGAGCAGGTGAGCAGTGTTCTGAGTGATGCGCGTTGGACTGACGAAGAAATCAAAACCGCCCTCACCATTCTCCGTGGTGATGTCGATGACTCTGGTATTGTGGCAGTTACAAAGCACGACGCTGCACTTTTTCGCCCCGATATCGATATTTCTTCGCGGCAGCTATCTCGTTTGCTCGGTGTCGATGTGATCGTCGACCCCTCGCTCATTCATCATGGACACAAGAAGCGCAGGAATGAGACGTATATCAAGGATGGCTTGGCAGTATGGACTATTATTATACTGCTCTCAATCATTCTTGCCCTCGTCATTGCGTGGCTGCTGATGTTTACAATGAAAATCGGACCGTACCGTGACGCTGTACAGTGGCTCCACTAGATCTTGCACAAAATACTTAGGGTGGTATGGTGCTGTGCATGAAGACCTCCGTGCGCTTATTGTTTGTAGGTGTAATGATCGCACTTTTGGCGGGTTACTCTGCTTTGTCGTTTTTTAATGCGAGCGCCCGCTCTTTTTTCTCATCGTATATGCATACCAGCACGGATGGCGTGCTCTTTGTAGGCGATGTCATGCTGGCGCGTTCTGTGGAAGGAAGGATCCAGGAGGTGGGTGGAAACCGTTTTTTTGATGGCATCATGTCACTTCATGCAGCACCGCACTTTATCGTAGGCAACTTCGAAGCGTCGGTACCAGACGAACATAAGCGTACCCCAGACTTCGCCTTTCATTTCTCTGTAGATCCCGTACTCCTCCCACTTCTTACGAAGGTTGGCTTCACACATATGACCTTGGCAAACAACCATGCAAACGATTTTGGAGTATCTGCACGAGAAAATACAGCACGACAGTTAGAAAAAAATGGTATCACGCCGTTTGGAAACCCAGACGGTGTCGGCACTTCATCAGTGACATATCTTAAAGAAAATGGCCGCACAATAGCACTCGTCGGCATGCAGACGGTAACTCGAAAACCAATCCTTGGTGATATTAGTACGCTTATGGATAGTGTGCGCAAAAACTCTGATATCCAGATTGCCGTCATCCACTGGGGAATAGAGTATTCACTCACGCACACTCCAGAGCAAGAGGAGTTCGCGAAGTTTTTAGTAAAAGAAGGTTTTGATGCCATCATCGGGCATCATCCACATGTCGTTGAAGATGTTGGAAGTGTGCAAGGTGTGCCGGTGTTTTATTCTCTCGGCAACTATGTCTTCGACCAGTATTTTGATCCTACCGTTGAGACAGGCCTTGCGGTAAAGATTTCTGTGTCTGAGAAAGCACTCACGCTGCGCTTGATACCTGTCGGTACCAAGCGCAGCGTTCCGTATGTCATGAATGATAGTGATGCCGCGGCGTATCTGCGTGACCTTGCACTTCGTTCCGATGCTCATGTGAGCACGGGAGTGAGTAAAGGCATTTTTTCGGTAGGCTATTAGTCTTGCTTGCAAGTTTCGCCGCTTCCTCTATCATGTCGCTATATGACAAAAATTAGTGAAAGCGAAGCGTTGAGTGTCGGTGTTGCCCTTATTATTGTGACAGTAGTTTTTTTCGGTTTCTTTGGTAATCCATTTTTTAAAGCGACTCAGCAAGCAAAGTCTGCAACTTCGTCTGCGCCTGTGACAGTAGCAAATGCTACGAAGGATAAAGATAAGGCTGCACAAGATCTGCGCGCTGCTACAGATGAATATGGCAAAGTAACAAAGCTTGCTATCCAAGACGTAAAGGTGGGCGAGGGCGCGCCTGTCGTTGCGGGCAACACTGTGACCGTACAATACGTGGGGAAACTCATCGATGGTACAGAGTTTGATAGCTCAATAAAGCGCAATACCCCTTTTACTTTTGTGGTTGGCAAGGGTGACGTCATCAAGGGTTGGGAGCAAGGGCTTCTCGGTATGAAAAAAGGAGGTCAGCGTACACTCATTATTCCAGCAGACATGGGCTACGGTGACCGCGGCATGGGACCTATTCCTCCAGGAGCAACACTTCTCTTTTCTATTGCACTTCTCGATATTAAATCGTAGTCGTGAGCGCGCTTAGCTTTACAGAAGTCGCAAAGATTCCAAAGACCTTGGGTCGCGCAGGTGAGCTCCATACGCCACATGGTGTGATACAGACGCCTGCGTTTGTGACCGTGGGAACTAAAGCCACGGTAAAGTCGCTCACACCAGAAGACATGCACGCATACGTGGGCAACCAAGTTGCGCTCGCAAACACGTACCACCTTTTCTTGCAGCCAGGGCATGAGGTGATAAAGGAAGCAGGTGGTCTCCATGCATTTATGCATTGGGATGGACCTCTGATGACAGACTCCGGTGGCTTTCAAGTGTTTTCGCTCGGAGCTGCGTTTGGAAAAGGCGTCACGAAGTTTGCAAAAGGCGAGAGTGCCGACGTCGACTCTGATGCACGCCCGATGGTGTACTCAAAGGACATCGCAACCGCGCAAGGAAAGCTCTGTGTGGTAGACGACGACGGCGTCACCTTCACTTCGCATATAGACGGTTCGATGCATCGCTTTACGGCGGAGCGTTCGGTGGAGATACAGCAAGCGCTCGGCGCCGACATCATTGTGGCTTTCGACGAGTGCACATCGCCGAGCGCTGACTACGCGTACCAAAAGGAAGCACTCGACCGCACCCACGCGTGGGCAAAGCGTTCTATTATCGCGCATCGGAGCAACTACACTGCGGTGAAAAAACAGGGAATGTACGGCGTAGTGCAAGGCGGTCGCTTCACTGACCTTCGTGTGGAGAGCGCCGAAGAGCTCGCTCGTCTCGACTTCGACGGCTTTGCCATAGGAGGCTCGTTTTCAAAAGAAGACCTCGGTGAGTCACTTCGTGTGGTAAACGAGCTTTTGCCAAACGACAAGCCGCGACACCTCCTCGGTATCGGAGAGCCAGAAGACATTTTCATGGGAGTTGAGCACGGCTGCGATACCTTCGACTGCGTCGCCGCGACGCGCATCGGTCGCACGGGGACTATTTATACAGCGAGAGAAGGGAAGCTCGATATGCGCAAGGCGCGTTTTACGCGCGACTTCGGAAAGCCCGACGCAGACTGCGACTGCTACGTCTGTACCAACTACACCCGCGCATATCTTTCGCACCTTATGAAAGCAGGTGAGATGCTCGGCGCGCACCTCTGCTCCGTGCACAACCTCCATTTCATCGTGCAGCTCACAGAAAAAATCCGCGTTTCCATCATCGATGGTACTTATGAGCAGTTTAAATCTGACTTCCTGGGCAGCTACTTGACAAAGTCAGTTTAGACGCGTACTTTCACCTTAAAGAAATTGTTCTTGGAGGTGTATAAGATGATAGAAGATCAGGAAGGACTACTTGTGTTAAGTATCCTTGCTATTGCACTGGTAGCAATTTACGCCGCCGCTCATGGTCGTGATAAATTAATGATGGCAAGCATAATACTTATTATGGTAGCCATATTCGGATATCATTGGTATCAAGCAAATCCCTAACGGCACAGTGTATGTCTACAGCATAGGCAGCTGGAAAATTCCACCTTGCTTCGTGGAGACAAACGCTAGGGACGAAACGCAGTTTCAGCCGATCGAATGCCCAAAGTAGCTCAACCCGCATGTGTGCAAACACATGCGGGTTTCTTTTGCTATACTGTCACATTATGGCGTTTAAACTCACTTCAGAATACAAACCAGCGGGCGATCAGCCAAAGGCGATAGCGTCGCTCATTGAGGGCTACGAAAAAGGGATGCGTCACCAGACGCTCCTCGGTGTGACTGGCTCTGGCAAGACATTTACTGCGGCAAACGTGATCCAGCATGTAGGGAAGCCAACACTCGTCATTGCACACAACAAAACGCTCGCAGCCCAGCTCGCACAAGAGTACAAAGACTTCTTCCCTGAGAACGCCGTGCATTACTTTGTGTCGTACTACGACTACTACCAGCCAGAAGCATATATGCCTGGCTCCGACACCTATATAGAAAAGGAGGCGCAGATCAACGAAGAGATTGACCGTCTTCGTCATGCGTCGACTCAGGCACTCCTTACACGAGAAGACGTCATTATCGTGGCGTCTGTTTCCTGCATCTACGGCCTTGGTTCACCAGCAGAATATGAAAAGGTTCATGTGCGGATTGAAGCTGGCACAAAAACCAACCGCGCCGACCTCATCCGCAAGCTGGTGAACCTCTACTTCGAGCGCACCAACGCCGACCTCACGCCAGGCACATTTCGCGCTGTGGGAAATATGGTCGAAATCATGCCGACAAACGAGCGTGTCATTTATCGTATTTCATTTATCGGCGAGCTCGTAAAGGGTATTACGAAAATCGACGCTATCTCGCGCAGTATCATCGATGAACCAAAAACGTTTTTCCTTTTTCCTGCAAAGCACTTCGTGACACCAGAAGACGAACGGAAGCGTGCAATAGCAGATATCGATATCGAACTGAAGGAACAACTTTCGAAGTTTGAAAAGGAAGGAAAGCTTCTCGAACACCAGCGTCTCAAGCGCCGCTCAGAGCACGATCTCGCACTCATTCGAGAGGTAGGCTACTGCAATGGTATTGAAAATTATTCACGACACTTTGATGGCCGCAAGCCAGGTGAACCGCCGTACACACTCCTTTCGTATTTCCCGCACAAAGCAGATGGCACGCCCGACTTCCTTACCATCATCGACGAGTCACACGTGAGCGTGCCACAGATCGGGGGTATGTACGCTGGTGACCGCTCACGAAAAGTGACGCTCATCGACCACGGGTTCCGACTACCTTCAGCACAAGACAACCGTCCACTTCGCTTTGAGGAGTTTGAGGAGCGAGTCGGTCAGACGGTGTACACCTCTGCGACCCCTGGTGTCTATGAGCTCGAACACTCGAAAGGGAAAGGGGGTCAGATAGTGGAACAAATCATTCGCCCGACTGGTCTTATTGATCCCGAGATTGTCGTGCGCAAAGTAACGGAAGACAAAGCAGATGGCTATCCCGGCCAAGTGCGAGATTTCATTGAAGATGCCGAAATAACGATCAAAGGTGGTGGTCGCGTGCTCGTGACTACGCTTACAAAACAAATGGCCGAAGATCTTTCGGACTTCCTCAAAGAGCGCGGTATCAAGTCCGAGTACATTCACAGCGATATTAAAACGATTGAACGCATCACTATTCTTTCACAGTTTCGAAGAGGTGTGTTCGACTGCCTTGTTGGCGTGAACCTTCTCCGTGAAGGTCTCGACCTTCCTGAAGTCGAGCTCGTTGCTATTCTTGACGCTGATAAAGAGGGTTTTCTCCGTTCGGAGACGTCTCTTATTCAGACTATCGGTCGCGCGGCTCGAAATGTGAAGGGGAGAGTTGTGCTGTATGCAGACGGCATGACAAAATCGCTCGATAAAGCGATCGGCGAGACAAATCGTCGACGAGAGATACAGGTTGTATACAACACAAAACACAATATCACGCCGCTTTCGGTCAAAAAGCTTATCAAAGATATCACCGACCAGCTCTCTACGGATCATAAAAAAGCAGTTACATCGCTCGTTTCCATCGATAAAGACGCGTTTCTCGCTTCCCCAAAGAAAATTCTCAAAGAGAAGCGTGACCAAATGGAATCTGCGGTTGAAATGCTCGACTTCGAAACCGCTGCGCTTCTTCGTGACGAAATGAAGGAGCTCGAACAACTCCTTCCAAAAAAGAAATAGCTACCTGTGCATAGAAAAGGACAGGTTTATTTCTCCTCGCGGTATACTTTGCATATAAACTGTACCTATGCAAAATACTTCGTTCATCCCGCGAATTGTTGTTGTACTTTTTCTCATCGTGACCATCATCGGAGCAGGGTGGTATGCATATCCGCTTCTCACACAACAGGAGCCAGCAACGATAACATTCCACTACAGCGCACCGTTGTCGCTCGATAGCACTACCATTTCTATCAATTCTGTTAAGCTTGCACTCGAGAAACACAACTATATGGCGGGTGGGATGAAAATCAAACTCGTTATTCATGACGATGGAGATAAAACCGGCGCTTGGACTGACGCAGGTGAACGAAGAGCTGCACTCGCCGCTGCCGCTGATCCGTCTACGGGTGCATTCATCGGGCCGCTCAATAGCGGCGCTGCAAAGATTTCAATGCCGATCTTAAACAAGATGGGCATTGTCCAGATTTCGCCATCTGCAACGTGGCCAGGGCTTACCAAAACAGGATTTATTCCCGGGGAACCGGGTATGTTTTATCCG
>JAYVPP010000013.1:0-2626 GCA_043757305.1 Candidatus Kaiserbacteria bacterium | reverse complement strand
CTGCGCAGAACCTGTTGTCTGTGCAGCAGTAAGAGTCTTTACACCCTCTGCAGTCATGTTCGTCGCAACTGTGGTAGATGCGAGGATAGTCTGACCCTGTGGGTAGAGTGAGCCGATAGCTGGGAGTCGGTTAAGTTTAACCTGGAACTCTACAGCTGCAGTCTGACCTGCCTTGATAACCCATACCCCCTTATCGAAGTTGAAGGTAAGTGTTGCTGTTGCATTTGCGCCACCTGTGACAGTGTCAGCAGAGAATGTCTGGCTGCCAACTTTGAGGCGAGCGTTGTTTACAACATCGTTGTAGGCATCGAGTGGAACGTTCACTGAAATTGGGAGTGAACGAATACCAATGTCATTAATGCTGTTCTTTGTGTCGAGTGTGTACGCAAGGATAGTAATCCAATCTGATGTTGAATTTACGTTTGCCTTGAGTGTTGTTGACTCTGGGTTTACTGAAGAGCTCTTGATGCTGAGCTTGTCATCTGTACCCTTCTTTCCAACTGTAAATGAAACAGTCTTGAGTGCATCACCGATGTACTGGTCTACACCAGCTGCATCAGTACCACGGATACCGTTTGCATCAGTACCGTTACCGACAGAGAGCTTCCATGAGTCTGTGAGACCAACTGGAATATCAGTGCCTGCCTGTACTGAAACAGCAATAGTCATGTCAACCAATTTGTCCATACGAACAATTGTGTTCATGCCTGAGATACGAAGACGGTACTGATTGGTACCAATCTTTGTCCAGTTGCTTTCCATTGTTGCATCCATAGATCCAACCTTGTCGCCATCAACCATGATAGCTACAGTGCTGAATACTTCCCAAGGATTCTTAACGTTGACAACAGCAGTGTTGTCAAATGTTACGTCAGCACGAGTGACCTTGAGGTCACCGTTCTTTACCTTGAACTCAGCAATTGCTACAGGTGCACCATTGTTGCCTTCCTGGAGACTTGTGTTGTCGCCGGTACGGAGCTGGTAGAGTGAAAGTGTAGCCTCACCACCCATGAGAGTAGATGAAGTGCCACCTGTTGTACCACCTGTAGTTCCGCCAGTTGTACCACCTGTAGTACCACCTGTTGTTGAGGTAGTGCACATAGCGTTTACTGAAGCGCGAGTGATCGGGCCAAAGTAACCTACTGCTGGAGCGATGCCCTTAGCAGCCTGGAATGAAGCGAGAGCTGCCTTTGTCTGTCCACCGAAGTAGCCAGTAGCACCTGCAGCAATAACATTGCCATTCTTGATAAGGAAGTTCTGGAGAGCTGTAACATCAGCACCCTTTGAACCCATCTTGAGGTTCATTGTAAATGAGCATGTGGTTGTCGTCGTTGTACCACCCTGGAGGGCAGCAACCTGAGCGAGAAGCGCATTGATCTGTGCCTGGAGGTCTCCTGCTGTCGCAGCCTTTACAGGCGAGAACGAAAGCGAGAAGAGCATCGCAGTAGCGACAAAGCCCACGAGGAACTTTGAAGAAATGCTTGAAGTGTTTGTCATATCAGTAATCTGATAATTTAATTTTACTTCTAATAAAATAGCTGGGCCGTTACGAATAATATGAATTAATTCATATTGACGAACCACCGATTCGTGCGGTGGCTCACCATTCCACATACTCCTTTGCACATCGCTAGTATCGACGAGCAATGTACAAAGGCCTTGCGGTGAGGATCTGGGGGACATGCAACCAGTAGCAACCGTGAAGGTAAAAGTAAATTCTGAAGAATGCGGGAGTCATATATATGTATTTGTGTATTTGCTTTCACTCTCACAAGAGAGCGAACGCGAAACGTGCACACTCATATATATGGAAGCGTGTGAACGTGTGTATGCACCATGTAAGGTGCATACGTATGAGGCATTCTTCATACAAAGATGAGGTGCTCACATGAGCAAGAATGCGTTGTCAAAGAACAATTTTAGGATGCTTTTTTCCTAAAATATCTTGAAGATATTCCAGAAAAACAGCACGCCTAAGGCACAGAAAACAGTATACCCTATACAAGCGGTGTACTGTCTAGTGACTTTGTGGATAGTACTCTCTGTAGGCTCTCTTCCCGCATGGGAGTGGCTGCCGTCTAGGAGGTACCGCAAAAGGATACGTTTTCGGTACCCATAAGTCAACTAAATGAACTGTGCTACCTACCTGTGAAGACGAGCTACTACAGCACTCTCTTACATGAAATACGTGGTTAGAAAACAGGTTTTATAGGTGTCAAAGCGACTTCTACAAGTCATACAAAGTGACTCTAAAAGATACTACGGCGTAAGAGACAATATATTTCACTCTCGGCGTGTCTTTTATAAAAGACACGCCGAGAGTGAATATGTGTAAGACAAACTACACGAGCTTATATGTACTCCAACGGCGTTCTCCTATTCGGACAATAGCTCCTGCTTCAATAAGCTCATTGAGGTCTCTTTGGATACTCTTCTCGCTTACGTCCTTTATTATGTCTGATATATCTTGAATGCTCACTTGTCCTTTTTCGAGCAGGATTGTCCGTATGCGATCTTTACGCTCTGGCGCTTCGGTACGAGGAAGAGCAAAGGCGGTAGGCGTACCGAAAGGACTCTCGCCGCTTTCCATGGCTGAAGTGGTGCCCGCACGAAGTTTGCGGGCACC
>JAYVPP010000012.1:0-9847 GCA_043757305.1 Candidatus Kaiserbacteria bacterium | reverse complement strand
AACTATCCGGAAATTCCGGATAGTTCAAAAGGAAGGGAAGAGAGAGGTAGTTCGTGATGTACAACACTACAATCTCGATATGATACTTTCAGTTGGATATAGGGTGAACTCAAAAACTGCGACACAATTTCGCCAGTGGGCAACCAAAACACTTCGCGCCCATATCACTGAAGGCTTCACCATAAACCGAAAGCGTGTCTCGCATAACTACGACGCTTTTATGAAGACTGTTGCAGGTATACAGTTTTTGCTCCCCGAGCATGTCACGCTCGATCCCAAGGCAATACTCGAGCTTGTCAAAGAGTTTGCTATCACCTGGGTGTCACTCGACGCATATGACAAAGAGACTCTTGAGGTAAAGGGGGTGAACAAAAAGTCGGTGACATTCACCAGTGACGAACTCATGGTTGCTATCAAGACCCTAAAGAACGAACTCATAAAGAAAAAAGAAGCGACCGACATTTTCGCACACGAGCGAGCGGTGGGAAATATCGAGGGTATTGTGGGCAACGTCATGCAGTCGTTTGGTGGCAAGGCCGTGTACGCAACCGTGGAAGAAAAAGCTGCTCACCTCTTGTACTTCATGGTAAAGAACCATCCGTTCACCGACGGCAACAAGCGCTCGGGTGCTTTTTCCTTTGTGTGGTTCTTGCGCCGCTTTGGGGCAAAGGGAAGTCGTAACATAAACCCTGCGGCACTCACCGCGCTCACGCTCCTCATTGCAGAAAGCGATCCAAAGCGCAAAGAGCAGATGGTTGCACTTGTAACACAGATGCTTCGGTAAGGTAGCATATAGGTCGCGCAGACTTGCGCAGCAAAAATCCCCCGAAAAGGGGGATTTTTGCTGCGCTGTCGCCGACCCCGCCACCCTCTCCCCGCATACCCAAAACTCTCAAAATGTGCCAGTATTTAGGGGAAATATGGCAAATAGCAATCTTACCAATGCGAAAAGGGCAAAGAACGACGAGTTCTATACCCAGTTTTCTGATATCCAGAAAGAGATAGAAGCGTACCTTGAATACGACAAAAATACGTTTAAGAACAAAATAGTCTACTGCAACTGTGACGACCCGTATGAAAGCAACTTCTTCCGTTACTTTGTGCTCAACTTCAAGCGACTGGGGCTCAGGTCTCTCATGACGACGAGCTACAAGCCTTCGCCAGTGGCCAATACACAGCTCGGACTATTTGGAGACGACGAGACACTTCCAAAAGCGAAAGGTCGTCCAAAGATAACTGCGAACAAGTTCATCATCAACGATGTAGGTGATGTAAATGGTGATGGCTCCTTTACACTCGCCGATATTTCACAGCAGCTGAAAGCCAATAAAAACAATGAGTGGGCACCACTTGAAGGAGAGGGTGATTTTCGAAGCGAGGAGTGCATTGAACTCTTAAAGGTAGCGGATATTGTCGTGACTAATCCGCCATTTAGTTTGTTCCGGGAGTATGTATCGCAACTCACTGAGCACAAAAAACGTTTTGTGATTATTGGCAGTATGAACGCCATAACCTATAAAGAAATCTTCCCCTTGATTCAAGAAAATAAGTTGTGGCTCGGACCAAGTATTACTAGTGGAGATAGAGAGTTTGTTGTTCCGCATCACATTTTTCAAGAAATTGGTAACTGGCGTACTGATGAAAATGGAATTCATTATGCACGAGTGATGGGTGTTCGTTGGTTTTCGAATCTCGACCACGGCCGTCGTCATCAGCAATTGAACCTTATGACAATGGCAGATAATCTTAAGTTTAATAAAAAGCTCCAAGGCAAATCTGAGTATGATAGTTATGACAACTATGACGCAATCGAAGTGCCGTTTTCAAATGCTATTCCCAGTGATTATAAACAAGTGATGGGTGTACCTATAAGTTTTTTAGATAAATATAATCCCGAACAATTTGATATTCTCGGTAGAGCAGATGCAAATATTGCCAAGGAAGGAAATAAATACCACAAAAAGGGATATGCAGACAAAGGGGGTGCCCCACTAGTGAATGGTATTTTTGTTTATAAACGTATCCTAATCAAGCACAAGAAAAAGTAAGTATGAAAACCACTCTGAAATCTGATATTACTATACGCGAGATTGTAGACTGCTTTGAATACAATGAGCTTGAAGGGAAGGGGCTCTTTGGCTGGTCCGGTACACTTACTATTCAGCCCGAGTATCAGCGCAACTACATCTATGCCGACGGTAAGCGCGATGTAGCAGTTATCAACTCTGTCTTGAAGGGGTATCCGATAGGCCTACTGTATTTTAATAAGATTGCAGGTGAGAAGTTTGAAGTGCTCGATGGTCAGCAGCGCATCACGAGTATTGGCCGCTTTGTGACGGGGAAATTTGCAGTGAAAGATGCAAATGGTCACGAGCAATACTACAGTGGTATGGCAGAAAGTGAGCGCAAAAAGATACTTGCGACCAAGCTCCTCGTATATATCTGCGAAGGTGACGAGCCCGAGATAAAAGACTGGTTCCGTACTATCAACATTGCTGGTGTGCCGCTGACTGAGCAGGAGATACTAAACGCAGTATATTCGGGGCCGTTTGTCACCAAAGCTCGTGAAGAGTTTAGTAATAGTCAAAACACAAATGTCCAAAAGTGGGGTGCGTACATTGCAGGCGAATTGAAACGACAGGCGTATCTCGAGCGAGCGCTCGAGTGGGTTTCTGGGGATGCCGTCGAAAGCTATATGAGTAAACATCGTAATGACAAAAATATCACTGAACTCAAAAAGCATTTTGAAACCGTGATTGAATGGATCTCGACTGTCTTCACCGATGTGGAAACAGATATGAAAGGGCTCGAGTGGAATCGCCTCTATACCACGTACCATACACAATCGTATGACCCAAAGAAGGTCGCGGCAGCGGTACGACGCCTGTATGGCGACGAATGCGTAAAAAGTCGCAAAGGAGTCTTCGAGTATATTTTAGGAGGCGAAGTAGACAAACGATTGCTCGAGCTACGTGCGTTTGAAGATTCTACGAAAAAGGCGGTGTACGAGAAGCAAACCACAGCTGCAAAAGCGAAAGGAATTTCAAATTGTCCGCTCTGTGCCGTTGGAGATAATGTAAACAAAACAAAAATCTGGAGGCTTGCCGAAATGGATGCTGACCATGTGGCCGCGTGGAGCAAGGGTGGCGCAACGGATATCAAAAACTGCGAGATGCTTTGTACGACGCACAATAGAGCAAAGGGGAATCGTTGATATTTGTATAAAAATAAAACCGTCGTTTGTGCGACGGTTTTATTTGAGCGAGGTGTACCTTTCTAACGCTATTGGTGAGTATCCGCGACTCAATCATTTCTCCTTCTCCTCTAGCACTTTATAATCCAGTACGTTTGCTCAGTGCCCTCAACGATTAGCGAGTATTGCAAGTCGGCGAGCAATACGCACATCCGTCAATATTTTTGTTCGGCCATTTGTTGCGCGCATCAATTATTGCCTCTTGGCACGTTGCGAAGTACCCGAGACTAATGCGATGCACAGCGAGAGGTAATCGAGTACAGATATCTTCACGATGGACCTCATGTTCGCCAGTCGGCTGGGCGTGACTGTTTATTATATACTTTGCCATGTATTTTCCTTTTAGAATGACTAATATCGACCACATATATTGTAGTTGTATAGATAAATATGTCAAATTATCAACACTCAATGTTGAAAAAATATACATATAGGTGTAGACTAGTAAGCACTATGAGTACACCATATGCTGCATTTATAAAACGCCTACGCGAAGAGCGCGGTTTGTCTCAGCTTGAGGTAGCGCAAGCCATTTCTATGTCTCGACCCTCGTATGTCGCACTTGAAAAGGGAACCAAGGAACTCAGCCTCGCCGAGGCAGATGCCGTGGCGCGTGTCTTTGGCATTACCATCGAACAGCTGCTCAAGGCGCAAGCCCCCAATAGTAAGAAGTATAAGCACATGCTCCTTGCATTCTTGCGCGAAGCGCAGGAAAGTGGAAAGATACTCAAGAAGACTAAGCTTGCGAAGCTGCTCTATTTTGCTGACTTCGCTTGGTACTACCGCCACCTTGAAAGTATGAGCGGAATGAATTATCGCAAAATCGAGTTTGGTCCGGTGCCAGACACGTACTTTAGTCTTGTTGAGAATATGGAAGAGAAGGGTGAGCTCAATATTACCCAGGTCGTGCGTGATGGAAACCCGATGTACGAGCTTAAGGAGTCGCGTGGTTCATTGCGTACGATGCTCGACACTCTCACTAAAGACGAGATGAAACTCATCAAAGATATTTGGAGTAAGTGGCAAGATGCGAGCACTAATGAGATTGTACATTTTACACACAAGCAAATGCCTTTCATGTTTGCTGAAGAAAATGGGATTGTCTCGTACGATATTTTTACTCAGGAAGATCCCGATGAGATTTACTAGATATGAAGTACAAGGTTGTCTTTGAGCGGTTTGCTGAGACTCACTTCATAAAGAAATTTTCTCGTAAATATAAAGGTGCATGGGACAAGACTCGTGAGGGTTTACTCATAGAGTTCACGTTTGTTGATTTTCTCTTTGAGAAGAAGATTGCAGAAAAAATATCCACCTCACATGATGGCGAGGTAAGTATCTGCAAAACAGAGTTTAGGATTGCAGGTACTGAAGTCTCGCGACATGCGTCGGGAAATAGATGCATCATCGCCATCAACTCAAAGACCGCAACGGTGCACGTATTGCTCGTGTACTCTAAAGCAGACATAGGTGGTGACTCGCACGAAACCAGGAAGTGGCAGACGCTCATACGCAACAATTACACAGAGTACAAGAAATTTTTCTGATAGATTCTACATAGGCTGGGCCTATGTGTATCAGATATTTCTCGGGCAATTTTTGCTGTTAATATAAAAATGCTATGCTCCTGCTATGCAGACGCTGTCTCCACGAACTTTGCGACGAGTCGCCCTTCTCCTTATTGCGCTTGTGGTTTCAGTCGCTCCGTACGTTGCGTCGTATATTCCACTCGAACAAAAGGGTGATGGGAAAACACTTCGTGTCGTCATTTTTGACATCGGGCAGGGTGACTCTATTTTCATACAGTCGCCTACGGGGAAGCAGGTGCTCATCGACGGGGGACCGGACGCAACGGTGCTCCGCAGGCTCGCGGGTGAAATGGGATATTTTGACCGTACGCTCGACATGGTAGTAGCCACACACGAAGATCGCGACCACGTGGGCGGTTTGCCAGATGTCCTTTCTCATTACCGTGTCGGTACTTTTCTGCGCACGGAAAACCAAGGTGGAAGTGCAGAAGCACACACCATCGACGACGTGACAAAGATCGGGGGTAGCGAAATAGTCCTTGCACGTCGCGGCATGACCTTCGACCTCGGGGCGTCCACCACACTCACCGTGCTTTTCCCCGACCGTGACCCGACACATCTTGAACCGAACACGTCGTCGATTGTGGCAAAGCTTACCTACGGCTCACAGTCATTTTTATTTACGGGAGACTCACCGCAGGTGATTGAAAAATATCTTGTATCGCTCGATGCTCCGGGTCTTGCGAGCAATGTACTTAAGCTGGGACATCACGGCTCGCGTACATCCTCAGCACGTGAATACCTCGAGGCCGTGCATCCTGAGTATGGCGTCGTGTCTTCTGGAAAACACAATAGGTACGGACACCCGCACAAAGAGGTTGTGGATTTACTCCAAGAGCTGGGGATACAAATGCCCAATACAGCCGAAGAGGGGAATGTGGTGTTTGAGACAGACGGCGTGACGCTGCAAAAGAGATAGAAAAGCCCCGATGAATTCTTTGAATTCATCGGGGCTTTTCGGAGGAGATTAGATGAGCCCGGCTGCCTTGAGTGTCTTGAATGCGCCGTTCTTTGAGATGGTGCGGAGGCCCTGAGCTGACACCTTTACCGTGACGGTCTTGCCGAGCTCTGAAACGAAGATGCTCTTCTTCTGGATGTTTGGCTGGCGACGTACTTTGCCGCACGGGTTGTACTGCGTCGCACGTGTGCGATTGGAGTAACGACCTCCCATTTGTGAGGTTTTTCCAGTGATTTGACAGACTTTAGCCATATGCGTAATTGAACAGGCATAGTAGCACATCGTGAAAAGTTTTCAAGTGTAACCGCTGCCAAACAAGGAATCTCGGGCTATTTCTTCACACGCTTCGGTCTCTTCCTGCGGAGACCTCGCTTGTCCTCGCTGAAAAACGTGCGTTTCCACGACCGAGCTTTTTCGCCTCCGGATTTCAGAAATGGCTCAAAGTGTCTGCTTTCAATACGAACAGATATTTCTACACAGGCCTAGTCTATGTATTGTATGTCATAAAATAAAGTCGCCGCTACCGCCTTCTTTTGTAATTAATTCGTGTTACATTCATAAGAGGTGTCTGTAGGAGATTACTGTGAACAAGAAAGAACTTAATGTAGCGCGTGCTAAGGCTCGAAGAATTGGAACCAAGCTCAGTAAGTGGACTGCAGCACGAGAGCCAATGGTGCTGGCAACACTTAAAACTGACGCAAGCCGCGCGCTCGGTTTGCAGCAGGGAGAATTAGAGAGCTTCCTCGAGGAGGTTGGCTCAAAAATTCAACATGCAGAGCATGGAGAAGAAATTCGCATTACACTACCACGCACAACACAGTGAGGGGCTTCACAGCCCCTTTCTTATTTTCTATTTATTCTTTACTATGATACGTATATGGATCCAGTATTTATCATGACCGCGATCACCATTGCGGCACTCATCATGTCGATCGTCATTCACGAAGTCGCCCACGGCTTCATGGCGAACTACCTGGGCGACCCAACGGCGCGCCTCGCAGGCCGTCTCACCATAAACCCGATAAGTCACATCGACCCTGTGGGCTCCATCGTCATTCCCGCACTTCTCTATATGTCAAACGCGGGACTCCTTTTCGGTTGGGCAAAGCCAGTACCTTATAACCCCTACAATCTCAAAAATCAGCGATGGGGCGAAGCGCTAGTAGCAGCTGCGGGGCCAGGCACAAACATCCTCATTGCGCTGGTATTTTCAATAGTCATTCGCCTGAGTGGAAGTATCGGTGGTTCTGCAGCGTTTGTAGAGATCTTGGGATATATCGTGTACATCAATATTCTCCTTGCCTGCTTTAATATGATCCCTATCCCACCACTTGATGGCTCAAAAATTCTTGCTGCATTCCTCCCGTATCGTTTGGAAATGAAGTATCGCGCACTCACTGCACTCGTAGAGCAAAATGGCATTTTGGCGACCTTTGTATTCATTTTCTTCTTCGTATATATACTCCAGCAGCCATTTTCTATGTTTGTATCCTCTGTCTATACGCTTTTTGTGGGGACGGGGTTGTAAGACACAACCCCGTGCATATCCCCGATGCAGAGCTGGCGGGGCATTCTGGACGGACTAGCAAAGGGACAGTTTCTTTGCTACAGTGCGGGTAGTAGTTGCTCCTCGGAGAGTGGTTCTGGTGGGGAAGTGTCTCCGAAGGAGCTGGCACCTCAGCCGCTTCTCCACCATTTCTGTATTACCCTTCTCTCAAAAGCTCGCGTATGCGGGCTTTCTTCTTTCTTCCTTTTGACCTTCGCTTGCAAAGCTGGGTGAGACGTAGTAAAGTATGCGAACCGTAATTCCGCGGTTTTATTTTTGTCACGAGCTCGGTTTTACCAAGCGCAGCCGGGATAAAATACGCGACGGCACAAACACACAATGACAACAATCAATCAACTTACACGAAAGAAGCGCGTTGTTCAGAAGAGCCGTTCAAAGACGGGCGCTTTGGCGTATGGCTTCAACCACATCACAAACCGCCCAAAGCCATACAATTCTCCCTTCAAGCGCGGTGTATGTACTCGTGTAACGACAAAGACTCCTCGCAAGCCAAACTCTGCTATTCGTAAGATCGCCCGCGTACGCCTTACAAACGGTCAGGAGGTTACTGCATATATCCCAGGAGAAGGACACACACTCCAGGAGCACTCAGTGGTACTTCTCCGCGGTGGTCGCGTGAAGGACATCGGCGTGCAGTACACAGTTGTTCGTGGTCGCTACGATGCAACGGGCGTTGAGAAGCGTCGCATGGGCCGCTCACGTTATGGTGCGAAGCGTCCTAAGGCTGCAAAAAAATAATACTTCGGTAATTTTTTCTATTTAAATTTGAGATATGCGACGACCAATTAAAAGACGAGATCCACTCACGCCCGATGCTGAACATGGCACTGTGCAGGTGACGAAGCTCATCAACTGCGTGATGCAGCGTGGCCAGAAGGCGACGGCTCGCAAGATCGTGTACGCTGCGTTTGAGGAAATCAAGAATGCAACTGAAGGTGGCGGCAACCCAGTAGAGGTTTTTGAAACAGCTATCCGCAATGCAGGTCCACAGATGGAAGTACGTTCACGTCGCGTCGGTGGTGCAAACTACCAGGTGCCTCGCGAAGTTCGTCCTGAGCGCCGCCTCGCACTCGCACTTCGATGGATCATCAATGGTGCTCGCGCACAGAAAGGTGTCCCAATGCACAAGGCACTTGCAGCAGAGCTCATCTCAGCAGCAAAGAACGAAGGCAATGCAGTGAAGAAGAAGGAAGATACTCATAAGATGGCAGAGGCAAACCGCGCGTTTGCACACTTCGCCTGGTAACAGACATTTTCTTTACCACACGTCGTTAAAAGCCCTCAAAATTTGTTCACCTTACCTCAAAGTAAGGCTCACAAATTTTGAGGGCTTTTGCCTTGTCTGGTTTTGAAAATCTCTGTTACTGACGTTGGTATGAACTGGAGATTTTTCATTGTGCTCCGCGTAATCGCCCTAATTTTCTATGAGTTTATGAATTAGAAAATGGAAGTACTCTTGGGGTGCATCGCATTTTGAAACTTACAAAAAAGCACCCACGCAGTGGGTGCTTTTGGTTTGTGTTACGCAGCCTTAGGGAGTGACAAGAGCGCGGAAACTTGCGCCATTACTTGCACTTCTGACAGGTATGTCGTATCTATCACGGTCCCATGCTCTCGTATGTACTCACGGACCTGCGGAAGCTCTGCTTCGCAGGGGTCTTGCTCCAGAACGTCAAACTGCGCACGGAGTACCGGTTTTCCACCTTCAGCTTGGAGTCGCTTATTCATCCAACTCCAGCGCGATGCACGATCAGCGTCGATATAGATGAGTACAAGCTCCTTTCCTTCCTCTTTTGCAATCCATGAGAGAAACTTCATGTCATCCATGAGGCGGTTGCCCTCGATGATAAGGTTTGCACTCGAGATTGTTTGGAGGCTTTTCCAGAGCTCCTGCCCGAGATAGTCGTTGCCATGCATTCTCCGCAGCTCGTTTGAAAGTGCTTGGAGCGACGCCTTGTCGATGAGAAGTTTCCTTCCTTTGGCAATGTTAACGAGTACATCAGAGTACTTCGCCCGGTGCGCGTGAAGCGGCCCCGCTAGCTGTTTTGCCAGGGTGGTTTTTCCACTTGCCGATGGTCCCGCGATGCCGATAATTATGCCTTTTGCTGTCATGTGTGTGTTCCTTTCTCCTTGTACTATACCGCAAGGCGGCATCGCGCGCTTCATTGCAGGCAACGCTTTTTTGTTCTATAGTATGCACATTAAAGGCGTCACGCCTTTTTATTTTGACCAGGGTTAATCTCTGGGGAATAGGGGGAGACGCATTAACACATATAACACTTAGTAACTTTATTTATGGCACGCGAATATCCACTCGACCGCACACGCAACTTTGGTATCATTGCGCACATCGACGCCGGCAAGACCACCACGTCTGAACGTATCCTTTTCTATACTGGTATGTCGCACAAGATCGGCGAGGTGCACGATGGAGATACCACTACGGACTGGATGGAGCAGGAGCGTGAGCGCGGCATCAC
>JAYVPP010000011.1:0-9850 GCA_043757305.1 Candidatus Kaiserbacteria bacterium | reverse complement strand
GTGAACGAAGTACGAGGGTGATGAGGCGCGCGAGCTCAGGCGTCTTGATGCCGTCGTACACTTCGCGCTCGATCTGGTTTGCAATGTCGTCGAGGTCTATGACAGTTTCATAGTCACGTATGAAAAACTGGAGTGACGCCTTGACCTTCTCACGCGAGAAGAGCTCGCGACCGCCATCACGCTTTTCGATAGTGAGACGATTTTCGTCGATTTGTTCGAGAACTTCTTCGACGCGCTCTTTAGTGTGTTCGAAGCGGTAGAGGATATATGCCTTTGCCACACGGAAGTAGCCACGTTCCATGAGGGTCTCTTCTACGAGGTCCTGGACTTTTTCTACTGTTGGAACATCGTTTGGTACGAGGAGCGGCTCTATTTTCGAGATGACCCGGTCGGCCATCTGTTCAAAAGCCTCATCCCCCACCGTCACACCTTCAGCAGAAAACGCCTTGCTAATTGCAGTGATAATCTTTGCCCGGTCAAACGGGACAACGCTCCCATCTCTCTTTCGTATCTCCTTTGTCATGGTGTACCTCTAGCTAACCCCGTTTTTATAAAAACTTTGATGCTGCAACCCATCATGGAAGCGTATTTGCAAACAACTGTATTTCAAGGAGAGAGGCAAAGAGAGCCATGCAGACATTGCATGACTTTTTACCCCAAACCCTCACCACTTCACACGAGAGCGCGTGTGTTACTAGCATTTTCTACCTGTCTGACAAAAGCGTCAACTATGGCCTAGTATATGTTTTTTTTTACTTTTTTTCATAGCCCTAAAACACAAAATGGCTCTGTTGAGCGCTTGGCTCTTTTGCAGAAAAAATTCCTGCCCGCACCGAGCCATGTATATATGGGGATAACAATCAAACGCCCCTCCCCGCAAGTCTTGCGCCCCACTATTTACGTGTCGTGGTGCGTAAAAGACTAAGTCTATGCGTTTTGGTTTTGTGTCTTTTGTCATATTTCCTCCTACATATTCGCGACTGTCTACCATCCTTTGTAGGTTGATGACACTTACCGACACAAGCCAATCTATACGGTAGATTATTTCGTAGATCTATAAAGAACTTCTTGGAAATCAAAGAATACAGACCTGATGGCATCTACCTCGCCGAGTGCATCTACAGCATTGGCTATGGCGTGATATTTGAGATTCAAGAGAACAGGAAGCTTTTCCTCATCCAACTCTTCAACTCCCTTTTCTTCGTACTTCGCCAAAACAAAATCAAGAAACTCCTTCTGCTTTTCAGCCAGTCCTTCAAATATCTTTTCTTTTGCTTGTTCTACTCGCTCAACTCTGGAAATTATAGGTTTCAAGAAAGAAATATAGTTCAGCACATCAAAGAAATCGCTGTTCTCCGCGTCAATCATCTTCTGCAACATCTCTAGCTCATCTTTGCCATAGCCAATAGCGGCAATCTTCTCAAGAAATACCTTTCTAGTAATTGGATCCGACCATATCTTTCGTAATTCCTCCTCATTCTTGAAGAACTCTGGCATTGCACCAAACATCTTATCCATAAATTCTTGCACTGAAACAGGCTTACCATCTGCACCCCAGAAAGACGTGGAGATCATATGTTGTATCTCACGCTCCTTACCATCACGAAGTTTGATCTTGAGTTTTTTCCTCGGTGCTTCCGTGAGTTCAGGAGTCACTAGTGGCTCTTTTGGTTCCTCAAGCTCCTTCAGTGGTTTTGGTTTAGTTTCAGTCACATCCACTACCTCAGCTGGTTCGCCATCCCATTCCGGGTCAGCAAAGTGCTGATATGCATCCACAAAGTCATACACGGTGAAGTATTCCTTACCATCAAAAAGGCGCGTGCCGCGTCCAATGATCTGCTTAAACTCGATCATAGAGTTCACCGGTCGCATCAGTACAATATTGCGTACATTTCGTGCGTCTACTCCGGTAGAGAGCTTTTGAGAAGTGGTAAGCACTGTGGGGATAGTCTTGTCGTTGTCTTGAAACTCCGCCAGGTGCTGCTCACCACGCGCACCGTCGTTTGCCGTCACACGCTCAGCGTAATGCGGATCTCGACTCTCTTTCATTTGGTTTATCAAATCCCGCACGGCAAGAGCATGGTCTTGTGAGGCGCAAAAGATAATCGTCTTCTCGTTTTGATTAATCTCATCCATCACCACACGCACACGCTTTGCCTCACGCTCTTTGATGACAATAATTTTATTGAAGTCTGCTTCCTCATATATCTTGCCTTCTTCCACTTCTCCCTCAATGATCTGGTCATCTGATGTAAAAATGTAGTCGTCGAGCGTGGTCTTGATACGCTTCACTTTAAATGGCGTAAGAAATCCATCGTTTACACCCTCTTTAAGTGAGTAGATATACACGGGCTCACCAAAATATTTGTAGGTGTCTACGTTGTCTTTTCGTTTTGGTGTTGCGGTGAGGCCAAGCTGTACTGCAGGAGCAAAGTACTCTAGTATTCCCCGCCAGTTGCTCTCGTCATTTGCGCCACCACGATGACACTCGTCAATGATGATAAGGTCAAAGAAGTCCGGTGGATACTCACCAAAATACGGCGTGCCATTTGTTCCACTCATAAACGTTTGAAATATGGTGAAGTAAATACTTCCACCCATAGGCACGCCACCTTTCTTGCGTATATCAAGAGGGTTTATGCGTATTTTTGCGTCTTTATCAAAAGCAGAAAAGTCATTCATGGCTTGACTCGCTAAAATATTTCTATCGGCCAAAAATAGAATTCTCGGTCTGCGAGTCCCCTCTCTTTTTAAATTCCATCTAGCTTGAAAAAGCTT
The DNA here is from genome assembly GCA_043757305.1 of Candidatus Kaiserbacteria bacterium. GTDB lineage: Bacteria > Patescibacteriota > Minisyncoccia > Phycocordibacterales > UBA918 > JAYQPD01. The sequence continues at coordinate 7,072 of JAYVPP010000011.1, read as the reverse complement.
CCATGCAATTTGAAACGCAATGAAAGTTTTTCCTGTTCCCGTGGCTAACGTGAGAAGGATTCTATTTTTTTCTTCTGCGATCGCATCCACAGCATTCGTAACAGCAATTTCTTGGTAGTATCGTGGCTTTTTGCCACTTCCGCCATCTTCAAATGCTATCTGATCAAACTTTTCTTTCCATTCGTTTTGATCTCCAAAAGTCTTTGACCATAGCTCGTCTGGTGTAGGAAACGCCTTCACTTCCCCTTCCGCTCCCGTCTTCATCGAGATCTGGTACACCTCCCTGCCGTTCGTGGCGTAGGTGTACTCAATATGCAGTTTTTCTGCATACGACTTTGCTTGTGCAACACCTTCACCTACCGCTGCGTCATATGGCTTTGCTTCAACGATGCCAATTTTCCGATTTTTGTATACCAAAATATAGTCAGCAATCTCTGCTTGACTACGCTTTCCACCCACCTGTATTTTTCCTTCAGTTATGCGAAACTCACGAAGGACACGCGACCCGTCCACGTCACCCCACCCCGCAGCCTTGAGCATCGGGTCGATGTATTCAGCTCGTGTTTCTGATTCGTTCATATTACTTTTTCTTTTGATCTAATCCTATTTTCCAGACACCATTTTCAAGAAATGCTTCTATAGTCTGGCGCTTGGCTTTGTTGATGAGATTGGCATGTGCGAGCTTATGACGCTTTGCATATTCGTTGAGTGTAATAATCTCTTTACCCTCCAAATACGCAAGTCGTTTGTGCAAGCTGTTGGCGAGTGCACGCCCCACAATTTCTTCCATGATTTTCGTACTTCCTTTCGATTCGAATTCTTTGAACGCATCGTAGTACTGTACACGATTGATAAACGCAATATTGATGGGCGTATATCCCTCGCGCATAAGTAAATAATTATTTGCCACACGTCCAATACGACCGTTTCCATCACAAAACGGGTGAATATTCTCAAACGCAAGATGGAACCGTGCAATGCGCTCCACGATAGTATTCGTAGCATCTGCCGTATAGGTGCTGAGCATATCGGTAAGCAAGCGCTCTACATCTGCGGGATCAGCACCGATGTGCGTACCTACGCGCACCCACTCACCAAGCGTGCGAAATCTACCAGCGATTTCATCACGGATGTTACTGATAAGCATCTTGTGCAAAAAGAGCATAATATCTTTTGACAGCTCCGCTTCTTTTGCCTTTTGCTCAATATAGGACGTGACTCGCGCCAGATTCTTGGCCTCAAAGATCTCGCGCTCGCTCACATAGCGGTCGAGGTCGATCTGAAGAAGTATTTTCTCCGTCTCTTCAAGAGTAAGAGTGCTGTTTTCAATCGCGTTTGAGTTGTAGACATGCTCTGGTATCTCTGCCTCACTCACGACGCGCATCAAAGCTTCTTTGCCGGGCAAAGCCTTGTGATACCTCTCTCGGAGTGACTGAATCGCGCTAAATGTGTGTTTTGTACGTGCCATATACCAGAATTATACATATTTTCACGAATATTCCAACTATAATCGTTAAAAATAGCGAATAAACATAACTTTTAACGATAATTACAACTCCCCTCGAAAAGCCTTGCTCAAAACCGATTTCTTAAGCTCCTCCAAGTCGGCAAGCTTCTGTTCATATATTTTCTCCAGTTTTTTCGTCTCTGCGGAAAGTGCGTCGAGTTTTTTCACAATAGCTTTTTGTTCTGCAACTGACTTTGGGAAAGAAATAACGACTTGTTTAACTGCCCCTCCATTAAATTGTGGCTGTGCAGATCCGGCAGACAATTGTCTGACCTGATCCCAATACAATCGAGACTTTGAGAAAAACCAATAGAGTTTACCTGCGATAACCTTGCTCGTCCTTATTCTAATCAGATACGAGGCAAACACTGCATTTTCATTGCTATCAAAAAATAATACGTTGCCGGCGGATGCTCCAGTTCGAGCCATTAATAGGTCTCCCTTTATCAGATTGTACTTACTGGAGTTCTTGAAATTTTTTACAAACATTTTGTCTGTCGTTGTTAACAATCCATTTTCGTCAGTATCAGTGATTCTTACAAACCTAAAGTCCCCCGATGTCTTTGCTTTGTCTGTATAGCCATATTCAACTTCTGCAATATCATCAAGATTCTTAGTCTCCCAATCCTTGCCCGGATTCGCAAAAACAGTATTCAAATACGACTCAAAAAGCTCTTTTGAGTTCTGTAAATTCTTTTCCGCATTCTCCTTGGCCTTCGCCAGCTTCTCAAAAACCTCATCCAGAATCTTCACAATCCGCTTTTGTTCACTTATTAACTCCGGATAGATTATGGGTATGCTTTTTAGTATCTCTCTCGAAAGCTCCGTCTGACCACTCGAACCTGATCCCATTTGTGCTATTAATTCCTCCACGTATATCATTGCCCATCCGAAGTAGTTACTTTCAAAAATATTTGACATGGGTCGAACAATCGTGACGTGCGAGTCCACTATTGTGGATCCTTTAAGCTCCTTAACTTGCGCTATACGTCCCAATGTTCCAACTCCAGTAGAGTTTACTAAAACATCTCCGACGCGAATGAGCCTTTGATTAGAGAAAGTTTTACTTACATCATCATGCCTTCTGGCTTCGAAATAGCTAATCTTATGATCTCTTATGCATTTTTGATTCAATACAAATATACCTCCTTCTTCAAGGTATCGAGGAGAAACACCCCGATTAACATACTCGCAGACCTCTCCGAGTCTTTTCGTTTGCCAGATCATATCTAAAAGAATTTTTGAAGCAGTGGCATCAAAATTTCCCAGATAGCCAGAGAATTTGCCGCGACCCCAGTCACACTTGATATATTACTCATAAGCCTCTTTATAACTGTCTTTCTGCGACTTTCTGGCTTTTGGAACATCTCTTTTGTGATTACATCCAAACTCTCGAGAACTTCACTTTGCTCTTCTTTTGTTATGCTTTGTTCGCTCAAAATTGCCTCGGAAAACTTTTTCACATTTTCTGCTAGTTCTACCTCAGACGCGGAATACAAGCTATCGATAGTTTGATTTAGGTTTTGGATATTACCAGTATTAAGAACTCCAACCTGACTGTTACTTATGGCGATATGGTTATTGTTTACAGTGCCGCCGGAAACTAAAACTGGTCTTTTTGTTGGATATCGGGGTCCAACACTTATTCCAAACATCGAATCAATACCGTCCATAGAATAATTGATCTCTTCTCTAAGCATTTGAATGTTTCTTTGGTTCATTTGCTGCACCACTGCATAGCAATGTAAGCAGAGCGGAACTTTTTGATCGCTCACTCGATACATTGCGTTATTGTTGCATTGATGGCACTTCATAAAAGTTTTTGAATACTCATCACGCTGGCTTTGATTTCTGCATCAAACTTTTGCATCTCAGCAATTATCTCTTTCGGCTCACGCAATGCCGCCTCATCCTTTTTATTTGGATTCTTTACCGAAAGATCAAAGCTCTCTTGGTCGATGCCAGAAACATCGATGCTCCACGAGTTATCGCTATCCCCTTTTATCTTTTGTAGTTTCACAAACTCCGCGAGGTCAGCTTCAGAGAGAGGATTGCCTTTGCCCAGATTGCGGCCGAGGTTGAGCTGGTAGTACCACACTTTTTTCGTCGGTTTTCCTTTTTCGAAGAAAAGCACGACCGTCTTCACGCCGGCGCCTGCAAAGACACCTCCCGGCAGGTCGAGCACTGAGTGTAAATCACAGCTTTCGAGAAGCAGTTTGCGCACACTGGTCGTTGCATTGTCAGTATTTGAAAGGAATGTATTCTTAATGACAAGACCAGATCTGCCTCCGGCTTTTAAACTCTTGATAAAATGCTGAAGAAATAGCAGATCTGAGGCTCCTGTTTTTATCGGAAAGTTGTGCTGAAGTTCTGTTCCAATCTTGGCTCCAAAGGGTGGGTTCGCCAAGACTACGTTGTAGCGATCTTTCTCCTGTATATCATTGATATTCTGAGCGAGTGTGTTCATGTGTCTAATGTTGGGTGCTTCGATGCCATGCAGGATCAGGTTCATGATGCCGATGATGTAGGCGAGCGACTTTATCTCTTTGCCGTAGAAGGTTTTGTTCTGCAGAGTCGCCATCTGTGAGGACGAGAGCTTTGACTGATTTTCCGTCAGGTAGTTGTAGGCCTCTACGAGGAACCCCGCGGAGCCACATGCGCCGTCGTAGATGGTCTCGCCGATTTTTGGATCTACAACTTCAACAATGGTCTTAATCAAGGGACGAGGTGTATAGTATTCGCCACCATTTTGGCCAGCATTGCCCATATTTGCAATCTTTGCTTCGTAGAGGTGCGAGAGCTCGTGTTTTTCTTCGTATTTACGAAAATGCATGTCATCTACCACATTCAAAATGTCACGCAGTTTGTAACCACTGGCAATTTTATTCTTCAGCTCACTAAAGATTTCACCAATCTTGTATTCAATCGTATTAGCATCAGCATCCGGGTTTTTAAACTTCTTCAGATATGGAAATAGCTTCAGATTCACGAAGTCATTTAGGTCGTCACCTGTGAGTGCTTTGTGATGATCTATTTTTTTGTCTGCAGTCTTTGGGCACGCCCATGCATCCCAGCGATACTGCGGCTCAAGAATGTATTCGTATTTCTTGCCAGCCAGCTGCGCCTCGGTCTTCTTTATCTCATCCAAATCGTCGAGGTATTTCAAAAAGAGAATCCACGACGTCTGCTCCACATAATCGAGTGCAGTTGACGACCCAGAGTCGGTATGGAGTATGTTGTCTATATTTTTAAATGAGTTTTCAAACATGAGTATGCTCAGCCTAGCACTTTGGAGGCATTTCCTCAATTTTAAAAAGCCGCCCCTTAGTGGGCGGCTTTTTTGTCACGCAATTGGTTGTTGCACTTACTTCTTTCCGCTTTGACGGCCACGTTCTTGGCGTGAAGCGTTGCGCATTGGCGGCGTCGCATTGCCCATGTGCTTTGTTGAGCGTATTGGATTTTTCATAGATATAGTATATACCTTCCTCAAGGCCAACCTAAACTAAAAACTCGCCATCATAATGGCGAGTTTCGTTATGAAGATATTAGACCTCACTTCTGTTGCTTCTCCCGCGCGATGAGATAGTGGATAGCAAGCCATACCAATGTCCCGAGCAAGAAAGCTGCCCCAGATAGGTCCGCTGCAGCGGAGCGGTGATTTTCCCAAGTACCACGCGGGTAAGGAATACTCAACATCCACCAGAGAGTTGCCGAGAGCCATACTCCAAAGACCGCGAGCCAGTATTTGTATATATTTTTATGTATGAAGAGAGCAAGAACGCCGAGGATTCCAAGTATTATCGCAAGCTCTCGAAACGGGACTCCGTATTCATCAATAAATTCTGTATAACTGTATTGTTGAATATTCGAGACAACCCATTCAGGATGACTCGCGTACACATACCCCATGAAATACACAAATGACGCTACTGCGAATGGCACTATTATCAAACGAGAAATTCTGTCTGAATAAATTTTTGTAATCATGTTAGTAAGATACTCCAATAATACCATGCACAATATTAAGCGAGATGAGATGCTGACCAGAAAGAGTCTGGCGCATTGGTCGCAGATCTATATCATCACCATCATCACTATCCCCAAGCTCTATTGGCTTCGTCATAACCACTGTCACATTTTTCTTTGGACGATAATGTGTCTCGGTAGTAGCGGTGGCGGTTTTTACATATGACGCAAGTGTCTGGAAAGTAACAGTGCCCTTCTGCATTTGTGTATTCCAACTGTAGACAAGTGGTATCGGGGTGGAAGACACCACAACGCCATTTTGAGTGACTTTTGAAATAGTTAGCTCAATTTTCTTGGGTGTTATTTTGTACTTTGAAAATACTAGCTGCGTGGTATTGCCTGCGGTGTCAGTAAACAGAGCGCTTGTTGAGGTAGTTGCAACAGTGACTGGAGAAGCATCTGACGGTGTGAACATGAGTGACTTTGTAGTGGTACTAAATGACAGAGCGACATCAGGCGGCGTTACATCATAATACTGTACTCCCTGTGCTCGCATCACAACATCGGTACGACCATCTCCGTTTTGATCAACAAGGAGAGGCGATGAGTTATTAACGATGGGACTTGCAGTTACTGAAATATTTGTAGATGTCGTAACAGGAATATTTACGAAAGTCGAACTTGCGACTATATTTTTTCCTATCATTTGCTGCATATCATAGGTGAGATAGCCACTACCCGTGCCTTTCATTATCACATGTAGTGGGATATTTGCATCATTGTAGATGTACTTCACCTCACCAAAGAGATCGTACGTAACGCCGGGAATGCCATTTTCTATATAGCTGTGTGCTATACCATCAGAGCTAGTAGCGGCAATAAGTCCCGTGTGTCGCCCTTGGTCATCATATACATCGAGAGAGACTGGCGAGTGAGCACGGAGTACGGTATGTGCCTTGGTACTAAAGTCAGGCGCTATTACGGAAATAAAGGAGATAGATGTTGTAGATTTAGTTAGAGTATTTTTAACAAAAGACAATACTTGCGGTGCCGACATGATTGTGGAGTGTTCTACTGCAAGACTGCTATCTACTGAGTGGTTGTATGAGTCAGCATTGAAGTACCACTTCTCTCCAAAGCCGCCCGTTGCGCTTGTAGAAATAACCGTTCCATCACCGTCGTATGAATTCACTGCTTCAATACTTAAACGAGGTGCCGAAAATGCACAGTAAAAACTGCAATCATCAACGTACTTTACTGATTCAAGAGTGAGAACACCAGTGCCTGCAAGCTGATAGACCTTGAGTGTCGAAGGTGGTGTCCATGCATCGAGAACAGAATCATGTTCAGTGTTTGCGTTTGCAAGGAGATATGGGTTTCCCTTCAGCGGAACGTTTGTATCGTTCACATCACCGAAAGGACGGCCGTCCTGACCGAGAATAAAAGTATTCAGCTGTTCTTTGCTAGTTATTGAGTTGCCATACACCGAACGGAAGTGTGCGGTAGTTTGTGCACGCGGGTCAAAGGTTATGACTGGAGTTGCAGCCTGATTTTCGTATCGTGTAGACGGCAGCAAATAATATGCGTCGGGCATGTTGC
>JAYVPP010000010.1:0-2704 GCA_043757305.1 Candidatus Kaiserbacteria bacterium | reverse complement strand
ACTCGATATGCCTTTCCGACAAATCTTGATCTCAAATCGTCCGGCTATCCTATTATTCAGTTACAAGTACCAGATAAAAAGTAAAGAGCCATTAATTATGAGCGTTCTCCTGATTTTTCAAGCCCCACAAATCCGAGCCATTACCGCAATCCAATTGGAGACCTTACGTTGCTTAGGTAAAATCTTCATTTTTTGTGCATGCCTCTCACTTTGTTCATTACAAACGTTAGCTTCTGAGACAAAGCTGCCAGAACTTATTACTGGGGTGAAATGTGAGAGATTACTTCAACTCATTCCTGGTCAGTTAAGCGCAGATAATCATGGAATAATAATTACGCTTCCCAGGAAAAAAGGAATATGCAAAAAGTTCCAATTAGCGGTTTATAGCAGTAGCGGTGACGCCCTAAATATTTGGAATAATAGCAAACCGCCGCAAGGTGCTCAAGCCTCTGTACTTCTTGGAACAGGTGGTCAAGTGAAATATTGGCTTAATAGCGATGAAGCAACATCACATGTAGTAATGCTGACGAACAATGTTTTAAGTGAGTATGATTGGTGGGGGCCTATAGAGAAAGCCGGAGTATTTGTAAATCAATTCCGTGAGGCCTTGCAGACTGAAAATGATCTTGCAACTCGTGGTCCTTATGTGAATTTGCCTGAAACTGAAGTTATATTGCCTGATTTTGTAGAAGCTGGACATTCGTTCCCGATTTTATACCGCATTCCAGATGGATCTTTCGTAGCGATGGGAACAAGTGTAGAACTACGGCACAGGGGTGAATATCAACCCTCCAATTTGCAACTTTCTGGCGATGTAAACTTTGCATCATCTGGTCGTATGATAGCTTCATGGCCATTGCCAGGTTCGATTACATTACTATTAACCTTCGTCTCTACGAATTGTGTTGTTTATCACAAGAGTTATGACATTGATCTACAAATATCACTCAAATCCGCAGCATATTTTCCTAAAGTATCGAATTGGGAGCTGCCGGATCACGCGATATATTTTTCCAGTAATCCTCACCTCAACTGGAATCCTCGATCAAAGTATCAGCAGGAGCATATCCAGCTGCTTGATCCATCCGGCTATTGTTTAAGGCAGCTTTCTGCAAATGATGCGGCTTGGGAACGGCTTCATGCCTGGAATATAGCGGAAAGTGTAGTTAAGCATGATTGGTTGCCATCGTTGCCATTGTTTCAAGTATTTCAAGATATTTCCTTATCAGCAAAAGGAAGAGACATTGTTGCCTGTGCCGCTTATACACGGAATAAGGACCATATAGTTATTCTAATGGAACCAGGACATGAACTATGGATCTATATTGAGCAATCTGCTTCTTTGCCAAATCATGACGCCGGATTATCACCAACAGATATACTTAATTCAACGTTTGAAAAGAGTAGGGAAACTTCTATCATGAATAATGCTTTGCCTATATCTTCATATATGGCACGTACATATCATCGTTATCGTATGTTAAAGCAAGATGGTTTAGGCATACCTGTTCGTATTTTATTGATTCATGTTTTGGACAAGACCCAAGTAAATCTAAGGTATCCTGGCAATTTTTGATGTGAGTCAAATGGCTTCTCGACGGTGGGAAGAGCAGAAGATTTGCTCGATCGTGATGCTTCGGACCACTTGCATAAACTGGGTTGGGCGATAGGTAAGCACACCTTTTTTAGACCATTTCACTGTCTAAATTCGTGAGTCCATTATGTTCCTTCTGTGGGCGGCTACGACGGTATCAGCAATCATCTCGCTGTAAACTATCCGCTGGGCGGGTGGGCTATCTATTTATTTGGCACGTACATAATCGGCCCTATCTCCAACGGCGTCAGTGATATACGCAATGCTGTTGCAACTTGGGAACAGGATAAATTTGACCAGTCCCGGAACTCATTTCGCATTTTGATCTAATACTCCATTCTCTCTGGCTGCAATGTCTTGTATAGATACCGTATAGCGGTAGAAGGTGGCCTTGCTGACGCCCAGCGTTCTGCAGATGTCGCCAATCGGCAGGGTGGGGTCTGCTCTCAGTGTTCGAGCCAGCGCCACCTTCTTCGCGTCCATCGCTGGCTTGCGCCCTCCCTTCTTACCCCGCGCCCGTGCTGCTTCCAGACCCGCCTTCGTATTCTCGATCATGTTGTCGCGCTCGAACTGAGCAAAGGCAGCTACGATGTGAAAGTATGTGGAGGTATGTGAAAGAGCAGCTTGCCGGTGGCGGTGTTGGTGTCGATGCTCTCATGTAGGCTGCGCAGCTCGATCCCTTTGTCCTGGAGCATTTGCACCGCTTCGATCAGCTGCTTGAGGCTTCGGCCCAGCCGGGAGAGCTTCCAGATGACGAGGGTATCTCCGGGGCGCATGAAGGCGACGGCTTCGGTCAGCCCCGGGCGTGCGGCTTTGACGCCGCTGGCTTTGTCCTCAAAGATCCTTGTGCAGCCGGCTCCCTGGAGGGCATCGCGCTGGAGTTCGAGCTTTTGGTCCTGGGTGGAGACCCGTGCGTATCCGACAAGCATACTGTTCGTCCTCATTGTCTATTTTTGTCTCTTTACTCAATTATAGCACAGGGAATGAAGCTTTGATTGTTGAACCTGGAACTGAGACGGGGTGGGGGAAGCGGGACGGGGGTTTTGTTTGGGGTGGGGCGTCAGTCTTTTAAACGAACGTTTAAAAGACAGCACTCAAAGACACCACCAA
>JAYVPP010000009.1:0-2728 GCA_043757305.1 Candidatus Kaiserbacteria bacterium | reverse complement strand
AAGTCGAAATTAGATTCACTGCCAAACTCTTTAAGCTGTTTAAACATAATTTGGATACTCGGTTTCATATATGGAATTATACATCTAGTGCCTCGTGAGTGCATATTTGTGAATCACTCCACTTCTTCCTCTTCAAAATGTTGAGTAACGCACTTTAGAAATTGCTCGACTTGTTTATCTTGCATACCGTGACTGCTTCGAGAACTGGTAGCATCATGTGCACAACTCATCTCCCCACGCCTAGCATTCCGCAGTAGTTTTAGAACGTATACTCAGGGCATTACTTATAGATAGAGAGTCTTGGTATGAGAGAGGAAGCTAAAGTCGAAAGAAACACTTACACCTACGGTTTTACCATACTCGAGCTCCTTATTGTGGTGGCTATTATCGGTATTCTCGCCGCTGTTGTGTTGGCTACACTGGGTACTGCGCGAATGAAGGCTGCTGACGGCGCTATAAAAGCCAATTTAAAAAATGCTCACTCTCAAGCTCAGGTGTACTACGATCTTGGTGCTGAAACATTTGTAGGAGTGTGCGCACTTGCGGGTACCCGGGTTATAGGCCCGATGGTCAAGAGCGCCGAAAACAATTACAACGGCGCACTTACCACATATGCAAACGGCACCGCATCAACCTGGAACACCGCACAGTGTCACGAGAGTGCGTCCGCGTGGGCAGCGCAGGTGCCCCTTAAAGCATCTGCAAGCGGAGCTATTGCTGCATGGTGTGTCGACAGTAAAGGAACCTCCAAGCAAGTGAATGTGGTACTCGCTGCAAATGCAATGGCGTGTCCGTAGTTTGTATAGATACCTTTGAAAAAACCGCGGGACGTGGTTTTTTGACTCGAACAGTACTGAAACAAGTGAGAAGATGTGAAAGTTCATTTTCATAATCTTTGACCGCCGTTTCTGCAAGCTTTGCTTGCATGTTCGGTACACCTTTCAGATTTTCTTGTTGCTATGCACTCGAAAATATATGAAAGGTCTTCGAGCCCTCCACGAAAGGTGCACTGGCACCTTTCTATCCCCACGACAAAACCGCCCTAAGGCGGTTTTTCTGTGGGCGATGGAGGGCTCGAACCCCCGACATCTTCAGTGTAAATGAAGCGCTCTACCAACTGAGCTAATCGCCCGCGTATGTGTCCTGCTGTCAGAAGATTCCCTCTTCTAATCGCCCGTGTATGTACCCGTACCATCAGAAGATTTCCACTTCTAATCGCCCGTGTACAACAGCAAAAAGCATAGTACCGTGAAATCGTAGGTTTTTCAATCCCTCGGCAAAATGCGTCATGCTACCATAGAGAAATATCAGTAGGTTTAGATACTATGAGCAGTTCAGATACATATGAGCGATTGCGCCACGAAATAGCAGATGAACAAAAGGATTTGGAAGAAGCGCGCAATAAAAAACGCCGACTTGAAGACGAGAAAAAGAAACTCGTTCGTGAGCTCGAGGATATTGAGCGCGATCTTGCAAAGCTCGACTCAGATATTCGTCATATCGAAAGCGATCATAAACGACATGAAGGCGAGTTGGAAAAACTTCGAAAGGAGCTTGAACGAGCTGCGAAAGATTCACACTAACCTATGCGTGAAGAAATACGATGCATTATTTCAGGCAGGGTACAGATGGTGATGTATCGTGATTTTGCACAGCGAAAGGCTCGCTCGCTCGATATTGTTGGCACTATTCAAAATCTTGAAAACGGCACTGTCGAGGTCGTTGCGCAAGGTACGCCAGATCAGCTCAAGCAGTATGTGGAGAAGCTAAACGAAGGCTCGATTCTTTCGAAGGTCGAGGATGTCGCGGTAGACTGGCGCTCAACAAAAAATACGTACGACGATTTCACCATTAAGTATGTCTAGTACAGACCCGCGTACGCTCGGCATCATCATGGACGGTAATAGACGTTGGGCAAAGGCGCAAGGGCTACCAACACTCCGTGGCCACGAAGCAGGATTTGAAAAAGTAAAAGAAGTTATCGAGTGGGGTATCGAGGAGGGAGTGGCGCATATAGTTTTATACGCGTTTTCCACAGAAAATTGGAAGCGGACAGAAGAAGAGATTTCGTACCTGCTCGCGCTCATTGAGCGCGGGTTTCGTGAACGCATGGGTGACATCGTGAAGCTCGGTGTCCGGGTGCGTGTCATTGGGGAGCGTGAGTATTTTTCAAAAAATCTTCAGCAGATTATTAGAGAGGTAGAAGCACATTCGGTGGCGCACACGACCATGACTGTTACCTTTGCGCTTTCGTATGGAGGTAGGCGCGATATTGTGCAAGCTGCAAACGCGCTCCTTGCAGGTGGAGTAAAAGAAATAACCGAAGACACGCTGCGAAGTGCCTTGTGGGGAAGTGATATTCCTGACCCCGACCTCATTCTGCGTCCTGGTGGCGAAAAACGTCTTTCCAACTTTCTCCTCTGGCAGAGCGCGTACGCTGAGCTCTTTTTCACCGATACCCTTTGGCCGGATTTCACAAAAGAAGAATTTTCCCGCATACTCGACGAGTATCACAGTCGAGAACGACGTCGCGGCAAGTAAGGTGCACAATATATGACAGCAGACGATATTTCAATTATTTACGAAGATGCCGATATAACGGTGGTCAGCAAACCATCGGGTCTTTCTGTGCATCGTGACCAGTTCATAAAGCCAGAGGTCGTGACGCTCGCCGACTGGCACGCTGCCAGGTCGCCAGAGGCAGCAGCAGTCGGCGAGCCGCTTCGCC
>JAYVPP010000008.1:0-10447 GCA_043757305.1 Candidatus Kaiserbacteria bacterium | reverse complement strand
TCGCCACGGAGCTTTCGCTACTGACACATGTCACTATGTGTGTGTATGGAGAAGTAGAGAGTGGTATCGAGCGACCATATCGCGAAGATGTAATGGTTTTCGCGCTCAGGCACTGTTTGCTCGGTGATGTTCGGCAAGTATCAGCGACAGAACTCTTTGATGTTGGGCTTATGGAGGATCTCGATCAAGGAGTTTTTTTTGAAGGACCAGTCGTTGGCCGAGGAGTGGTACATGCTGATAGTAAAGGCATACCTTGTGCTCAGACTATTGGCGGCATCACGTTTGTGTTTTTCTCAATGCAACACTGCCACGAAAAAGAAAAGCTCACTATCATAACTCGATCGATGGTGCAGGCTTGGAATGACAGGGTTAAAGGCAAGACACCAGCATCGCGCGAGAAAGAAATTTTTTCTTCTGAAAACGCTGCGACAATCGTGGCATGTGTCGAAACTGCACGGCTAGAACAAAGCGAAAAAATGCTCAAAGCTGCTGAGGAGATCGTCGAACGAAAGAAGAAAAGACTTCGTGATGCCGTTCGGTCGGTTGACCAAATGCGTATCATGGCGAAGGCCTGTAAGGACGAAAGTCTTTCTGTGCTTCCGAAGCGCGAAGCGGCTCTCCGCGAATTACTTGCGGATCCACTTGTGCAAGAAGTATGCGATGTTGATGATGGTATCGAAATATCGACGAATGAAGTTTGTATCATACATGCTGATATTGCATATACGGTAGGAACATTCGTACTTCGTTTTGATGCTGACTGCAAACTTACCGTGTGGGCAAAGACACAGCATCACCCTCGCGGCGTGATGCATCCGCACATTGGCAAGTCGAGTGCTGTTTGTTTTGGCAACATCACAGCGTCGCTCGAAGAAAAATGTGCTCGCTATGATTTTGCTACAGCTGCACTCATGGTCTTGCGGTGGCTCGTTGATGGCTATATGCACGAAAGTGCCGATACGCCCATCACCGAGTGGCCGGAGGCCGTGGTGGTTTCGGAAGAGTCTACTAGTGCAAAAAGGGAGGTATTCGATGCAGTCGTCGCTTAACCTGTCTCACCAGATACATCTCGTGGATCCTGGCTGCGTGTGTCCTGTCACCATCATTGGAGCAGGGTCCGTAGGAGGTTTTGTCGCGATGCTTTTAGCAAAAAGCGGCGTCGTTGATCTCACGGTCTACGACGACGACAGTATCGAATCGCACAATATCCCGATGTCCATCTATGGCGTGGGTGATATTGCGAAGTTCAAGGTCGATGCGCTTAAGGAACGCATCGAAGCTGACACTGGCGTTTCCATAAAAGCGGTGCGTGCCATGTATGAGGCACAGCCACTTTCTGGAACAGTCATCGCCTGCGTCGATACTATGTCGGCGCGGAGCAACATATGGAAGTCAGTCTGTGGAAATCCGCGTGTCGACCTGTTCGTCGACACGCGGACGCTTGCTGCGTATCACAATGTGTATGCAATCGATCCACATAGCGAAGAAGATGTCGAAGAGTATACGAAGTCACTCTATAGTGACAAGGATGCAGTTCGACAGTCATGTGGCGTTCACGGGGTAGGATATGCTACTGTGGTCGCTGCGAGTAGTGCCGTAAGCCAAGTACTTCGTTTTTGGCAACACGGCACAAAAAAGCTGTGGCATGCCGAGCGGCGTGACACATTAGAATCCATCAACTGAAAAGAAGGAAAGACGAATGTCTAAAATTACCGTAACGATTGCTCCCACACAGGGTAAAACTAAACAGGTTACCCTCGAGGCGACTGGAGCACCGCTCCGTGCTGTGCTCAAAAAAGGAGGATACGACGCATCGAATTTCGATGTAAAAGTAGACGGCAAATCGGTTGACCTCGATGCCAACGTCGAAGACGGCGCGCAAGTCACCCTTACCGAGCGTGTGAAGGGCTCGTAAACCCTTTGTTCTTACTATAAAGCACAATCCCGCATGACATGTGTCATGCGGGATTTTTCATGTATAATCTATCCACTATAAGCAAGCGTGTAGCGGTATGTTAGACATCAAATTCATCAGGGACAATCTCGACATCGTCAAAGACGGTGCCAGAAAAAAGCACATAAAGGTAGACCTTGATGCGCTCATCGCGCTCGACGAGCGTCGCCGAGTACTCCTTACCTCTATGGAGTCGAAGAAGGCCGAGCAAAATCGCTACTCGCAGGAAATCGTAAATGCAAAAGACGATGCGGCGCGCGCGCAGCTCATTGCTGAAATGAAGCTTCTCAAAGACGAGATTGCAAAAGAAGATGAAGAGCTCAAGGTAGTGCTTACTGACTGGCAAAAGCTCATGGTGCAGGTACCAAACGTACCCGATATTTCTGTACCAGATGGCGACGACGATAAAGATAACCAAGAAGTGCGCATCTGGGGCGAAATGAAAAGCTTCGACTTCGAACCAAAGACGCATAGTGAGCTCATGCTCCTCAATGATATGGCAGATTTTGAGCGTGGCTCAAAAGTCGCCGGCTTCCGCGGCTACTTCCTCAAAGGCAATGGCGTGCGTCTTCTTTCTGCGCTCACGCGTTTTGTGGAAGATAAGTTTCACGCAAAGCCAGACTTCACCCCGATGGTCGTGCCGTCACTGGTGCGTCGCGAGCCATTTCTCGGCACGGGATATTTGCCGCAGTCTGAAGAAGATCTCTATAAGACACAAGACGGCGACTACCTTGCAGGCACTGCAGAAGTGGCAACAATGGGCTATTACATGGACGAAGTGATTGACGCATCAAAGCTCCCAATAAAGTTTTTCGCTTTCTCGCCATGTTTTCGTCGTGAGGCAGGAAGTCATGGCAAGGACACCAAAGGTCTCTTTCGCGTGCATGAGTTTATGAAGTACGAGCAGGTTGTGCTGTGCGAAGCAAACCACGAAGAATCAGTGCGTCAGCATGAAGCACTCACCGTGAACTCTGAGGAGATCCTCCAAGCGCTCGACCTCCCGTATCATGTGGTCGCTAACTGCGGTGGTGACCTCGGGCTTGGTCAAGTAAAAAAGTACGACATCGAAGCATGGATGCCATCTGAAAAGCGCTATCGCGAGACACACTCGTCGTCGTACTTTCATGATTTTCAAACACGTCGCCTCAACATTCGCTACAGAGATGCAGAAGGCGTCATGCGCTTCCCGCACTCGCTCAACAACACTGCCATCGCGATGCCGCGCATTCTTTGCCATATCGTCGAGAACTATCAAAATGCTGATGGCTCCATCACTGTGCCAGTAGCTCTTCGCCCCTACTTATATGGTCTCACCGCCTTCTCTCGCCAGTCGTAATACATCTAGCCCATGGCACTTGGAAAGCGAAATGTCTTCAATACAAAAATACGAAAGAAGCGCATTTTGTGGCAGCGTGTGGGCTATATAGCGATGTCACTTACTACAGTGTGCCTTCTCTATGTGGCTCTGTTTTACACGGTGCGAGCGCCGTTTCTTTCACTCAGTGATGTCGTAGTGGTGGGCGCAGAAACTATTTCGATAGATACTATTAAGCAACAAGCAGAAGACAAACTTCGCGGATCGTATTTTGGTTTTATACCACATCGATTTTCCTTTTTTATTCCAACCAAAAGTATTGAACAAAGTATTCTCACGATGCCGCGCATTGCGAGTGCTGCTCTCAGTGTTGAAAACAACGCACTTGTCATTACTGTGAAAGAGCGTGCACCTGACGTGCTCTGGTGCACCGACGCAACTGCTACTAGTACGTGCTTGTATGTTGCAAAGGACGGTGTGGCGTATGAAGTAGCGCCCTCGCTTTCTGGTTCGACGCTGATGCGTTTTGTTGTATCGAGTACTTCCCCTACTGTCGGCGCAGTACTCCTTTCCGAGCATGACCGCTCTCTGCTCATAGATATTGCGCGTATTATGGAGACGCGGCACCATTTCCAGGTCGCGCGCATCGAATATACAGCAGATAAGGATGCAATTCTGTATCTTGCGCGCGGTGGACGTTTGTTTCTCTCGACCGACGGCAATCTCGAAGATACCTATAGCAACCTCGCGTCAGTACTCACGTCTGAAAAATATTCGTCGCTTTCACCTGGGCATTTTGAATATCTCGACCTCCGTTTTGGAAACAAGATTTTCCTCGAGAAACAGGTGCCCGTTGCAAGTACTACCGCGAGTACAACTTCTCGTGTAGAGTAATCTCGATTTGCCCAGCTGTTCATGTCCTGAAGCGTAGTCGCTGTGCAGGGAGCGGAAGGATATGAACAGCTGGGCTGCACATATTCCATGTCATTTTGGGAAAAACTACAGAAACCAATCTTTGTGATGGCGCCGATGGCAGATGTCACCGACCCGGCCTTTCGCCGTATCATTGCAAAGTACAGCGCGCATACACGTAGCGACGGCACTGTGGGCGGTCCTGATGTTATGTGGACAGAGTTTGTGTCTGCTGATGGCCTCGCACGGGCTCCAGAAGAGGGGCAGAAAAAACTTCGTGCCGACTTGCAGTACGACCTGTCCGAGCGTCCTGTCGTGGCACAGCTTTTTTCGTCACAGCCGGAATATATGGAGCGCGCAGCGCGCCTCTGTCTTGAGCTCGGTTTTGATGGAGTCGATATAAACATGGGATGTCCTGACAGTAGTATTGAGAAGCAGGGAGCAGGTGCAGCGCATATAAAGAACTCTGAGCATGCTCTTGAAGTCATCCGCGCCGCGCAGCAAGGCGCGGGAAGTCAAGACGGAGGCATTCCGGTGTCTGTCAAAACTCGCCTTGGGTACAATACCGACATTCTCGATGAGTGGCTCACAAAAATACTCTCAGCAAACCCAGCTGCTGTGACGGTGCACGCGCGCACGCGCAAAGAAATGTCGAAGGTCCCTGCGCGGTGGGAGCGCGTCGCGCGCGCGGTAGAGATACGCGATGCTCTCGGTTCCACTACTCGTATACTTGGAAACGGAGACGCACTCTCACTTCCTGACGCACACGCAAAAGCGCTCACTTCAGGCGCCGATGGTGTCATGCTCGGCCGTGCTATCTTCGGTAACCCGTGGCTGTTTCACCCTGATAAAGACGTGACGACTGTGCCTCTCGAAGAAAAACTCCGTGTGATGGTAGAGCACACCAAGCTCTATGAGGAGCTGCTTGCGCACAAAAGCTTCGCGATTATGAAGAAGCACTATAAAGCCTACGTGCAGGGCTTTGATGGTGCCGTGGAGCTCCGTGCGCTCCTTATGGAAGCAACCACAGGAGACGAAATAGAACAGATTGTTGAAAATTTTCTAAAACAAGCGTAGCCTAGTCGTAGCAATAAGGAGGTTCTTCTCATGAGTTCAATAAAAAATCTCCTTCACTAGGAGATGTTTTTTATTGCATATCGTTATGCACAGCAGCTTTCTTGGAACGGGCGGTATACTTACAGGTATGAGCGATGTATTGCTGACGAATTTGTTTTTCACCATTACTGCAGTAGCAGTGATTGTTGTAACAATTCTGA
Source organism: Candidatus Kaiserbacteria bacterium (assembly GCA_043757305.1). Taxonomy (GTDB): domain Bacteria; phylum Patescibacteriota; class Minisyncoccia; order Phycocordibacterales; family UBA918; genus JAYQPD01. The sequence goes on along the minus strand of JAYVPP010000008.1, from coordinate 4,989 downwards.
TTGCAATCGGCTTATATTATGTCATCGGTATTTTGCGAGCCGTTCGCGACATTGCAGAGCGTGTGCGTGAAGGTAGCGAGCTCATCGCTGGCGACGCAGCACAGCTTCGAGAAGAAATTCTTTCGGGAAGTATTTTCTCGGCTCTGTATGCAAAAGCAGCTGGCATAGCTGGCTTTGGTGTAGCGCGTCGGGCACGAAGAAAAAAGAAACCAGAAAAGGAAGAGACCCACACAGAAGATATAACCGAGGAGCATACAGACGAATAGGGAATTGATATTGAATAACATAAACACTATAGCGAGTATGGCAACAAATAAAATAACAAAGAAGACAGCGCCGGCCGCAGGATCACTTACTGACGGACAAAAAATCGGCATTGGTGTCGGCGTCACTGCGGGTATGCTCGCAGCAGTGGGCGGCTACTTTCTTTACGGCGCAAAGGATGCAAAGAAAAACCGCAAGACAGTCAACAGCTGGATGCTCCGGGCAAAAGCAGAGGTTCTTGAAGGCATTGAAAGTGCAAAAGAGCTCTCTGAGCAGGATTACGGAAAAATCGTCGACAACGCGATGATGGGATACAAGGCTGCGAAGACTGCAAGCGTGAAGGATCTCGCGCAGTTTGCAAACGAAATGAAGGATCACTGGAAAACGATTCAGAAGTCTGGCCCAGCAAAGAAGATCATGCTCCGCGTAGAAGAAGTAACAGCAAAGCCAAAAAAGAAAACGGCAAAAAAGGCACCCGCAAAGAAATAGGTCAAAAAAAGCATCCTCACGGATGCTTTTTTTGACCTCGCACGGTAAAATACTGGTATGTATAAAGTGACGTTCCTCTGTGTTACGCTTTTAGCGGTTGTGCTTGCTTTTGTCTATAAAGCAGAGACGACGCTCGTGACATTTCCTCGTGCCGATGTAGCGCGCGCGACACTGGGGCGAGATCATGTGGTGGCAGCACCACACCTTTCTGCTAAGGCATATGTGGTGTTTGATGACGAAAGTGGTGAAGAGATTTTTACACAAGGCGCGTCTACTCGCCACGAAATGGCATCCGTCGTAAAGCTCATCACTGCTGACACACTTTTCTCGCAGCCGACGAGCACACTTGCTGAAACTGCAGCCATTGTATGGCAGTCATACTCTGCAGAAGGTGAAAGTGGTCTCCTTGAGCTAGGAGAGCGATACACACTTCGTGAGCTCGTATTTCCACTTCTCCTTTCGTCGTCAAACGACGCTGCAGAAGCTATTGCGCAAACGCGTGGGCGTGAAAAGTTTCTTGTAGCGATGAGAGCACGTGCAAAAGTCATTGGTATGTCTTCTACAACTATCGACGACCCGTCGGGCCTCTCCTCACGCACCACCACGACCGCGCATGACCTCAAGGTACTTTTACGTTTCCTCTACCGAGAAAACCGCCACGAGCTCGACATTACGACCCTGCCGCGCTATGTAGGTACGCTGCACACCTGGCAAAATGTGAACCCAGTGGCGCTGCTCCCTGGCTTTATAGGAGGTAAGCAGGGTCATACTGATACCGCAGAGAGCACACTTGCGTCACTCTTTTCTGTACCAACAGCAAGTGGAGCAAATCGCACTATTGGTATTATTCTTCTCGGTTCTACGAACCTCGAAGGAGATACCAAAGCGATCCTTAAGGCTCTGAAATAGCGCCTAAGTACATACAAAGATTCTGGTATACTGTGCTGTATGAAAAAAAGCACATCGGAGAATGAGTCTGCTGCCACACCTCATGTGGCACTCTATCGGAAATATCGTCCACACGCATTTGATGAAGTGCGCGGGCAAGAGCATATTGTCACTGCACTTACAGGCGCGCTCAAAAAAGGTGCTGTTCCGCACGCGCTTCTTTTCGCAGGACCCCGCGGTACGGGAAAGACATCGGTAGCGCGTATCTTTGCGCATGAGATAGGTACTGCAGCCATTGATACCTATGAAATCGACGCAGCATCCAACCGAGGTATCGACGACATCCGCGAGCTTCGCGAAGCAGTTCATACGATGCCGTTTGAGTCTGCACGCAAGGTCTACATCATCGACGAAGTGCACATGCTCACGAAAGAAGCGTTTAATGCTTTGCTCAAAACTCTAGAAGAGCCACCGTCCCATGTCGTATTTATTCTCGCGACGACCGAGATAGAAAAACTTCTCGAAACCATTCTCTCGCGTTGTCAGGTATTTATCTTTAAGGCGCCCACCAAAGACATCTTGCGCGAAGCGATACTTAATGCTGCAAAAGGTGAACACTTCAACTTAAGCAATGACGCTGCAAACCTCATCGCAGTGGCAGCAGACGGTGCGTTTCGTGACGCACTTGGCATTACTGAAAAGGTCATCATGGCGTCTGCTGACGACACTGCGTCTGCCGACGAAGTGGCAGCCATCATCGGCGCACCGAAAAAAGAAATTCTCACGCGGATACTAAACGCACTCCATGAAAAAAATGCTGACGTAGCGCTTTCTGCAGTGGGGGAGATAGAAGCGCAAAACCTCGATATGAAAGTGTGCATGCGTATGCTTCTCGAGCGCGTGCGTTCGGTCATGCTTTCACGGCACTCTGCACAGGATGCCGTGCGCTCGCTTGCGCAGTTTGACATAGACGAGCAAGAGAACATCAAACGCATTGCAAAAGAGGCAAAGTCGCCTATAAACTCCGCAATGCTCGTGCGCCTCATCGAAGCGACCGAAATGGTGGGTCGTACTGCCATTGCCACACTTCCGCTCGAAATTGCCGTCATCGACCTCTGCACTAAAGTCTAGTCGGTCTCGATATTACACCCCTTGCATTTTGTGTGAGAGTGTTTATAATATCGATATCCATCAATATTTATACATATAAATTAAATGTACAACACTATGAATGACACCATTACAGAACAGATCAAAAATGCACTCGCATGGCGCGCAGCAGTGAAAGTATTTGACGCTGTAAAGAAGGTGAGTGATGCTGACATCGCGAGCATCGAAGACGCAGCGCGTATGTCACCAGCAGCATATGGCCTCCAGCCATACCGCATCATCGATGTGCGTGACCCTGCACTCCGCGCCAAGGTACGTGAAGGAGCGTTCGGCCAGGCACAAGTAACAGATGCTTCACATCTTCTCGTAGTAGCGCTCCGTACCGATATCGACGAAGCGTTTATTGAAGAGTTTATAGCGCTCACTGCACAGACTCGTGGTCTCGATGTTACAGGTCTCAAAGGGTTCCGTGACATGATGGTGGGTGATATCACCACACGTACTCCCGAGGGTCGTTTCGCATGGGCTGGTCGCCAGGCATACATAGGGCTTGGCGCAATGATCGAGTCCGCAGCGCTTATGGGCATCGACACAGCACCTATGGAAGGTTTCAACCCTGTAGCGGTGGGTGAAGCACTTGGCCTTGATGCGCACAAGCTCACTGCGGTAGGTCTCCTTGCAGTCGGCTATCGAGGTGAGGCAGACGCATGGTCTAAGATGCCAAAAGTGCGCGTGGCAACAGAAGACTTCATCATTGTAAAATAAGTCTATGAAGACGTACGAACTGCTTAAAGTGTTGGGAGAAGAAACACGGTACGAGATCGTGCGATTTCTCTCTCTCAAAAACGAGCGTTCGTGCGCAGAGCTTTCTGAAAAATTTCCGCACTTAAGCCAGCCGACCTTAAGTCATCATTTCAAAGTACTTGCCGAGGCAGGTATCATCGATGTGAAAAAAGAAGGAACGGCGCATATCTATCGCCTCAATACGCCCCTGCTACAAAACGCAGGGATTGTCGTGAGGAAGTAGGGAAACAGAAAAGTCAGTATATAGAAACAGCCGCAAGCTTCGCTTGCGGCTGTTTCTAATTCTGGCTGGCATTCTGGGACGAAGTGAGAACTTTTTTTACAAAAAATATTATGCAGTCGCATCTTTAGATATAGACACATCAATGAATTCAAATCTCACTCCAAGCGCCTGCATCTCTTTTACAGGATCTACCACTCTTTCCATATGAAGGGGTGTTGTTGGGGATGTTGCTATCACTTCCTGACTACCAAGACCTTCTTTGTATATAAAGTCGCCATTATCAAAATGATACACATAGCCACCACTACCATAGAGCTGAAGAAGACTTTCTTCTAGAGTACCTACTCCATATATCGCAATTACTTTCTCGTCTGAGTATAAATTTACCCCCATACTATAAAATCCTTCTTCACCACTCATGCCCTCGATAGGTTTCGGTGTATATGTATACGCTAGTGCAATCCATTTATGTGGTGTTGCATGAAAAGATTCTTCATTAAAAATAGTTTCACCTTTTTCATTTATTCTTTCGTTTAGTCTGGGAGTTGCCCTCTTAGAATCAAATACTTTCGGTGAACCATGGAATACTTTTTCTGACATATTTGTATTGTATCAGATTGAGGACTCGAACTTTTTTGCTGGGGTCTTTGAGCTAGAACCGTCAACGATCAAGCCCCCCTTGACCGAATTTCTATTCCAAAATTTTAAAACTACGCATCTCGAGCACAGCTACCCATTATTGAATAATTCGAAATTAAGCGGCATAGACGACCCTCATTGAGGCTTACCACACCATGGCAATACCACCATTTAGGTGGTATTCACTTGATATCGTGCATCATTTTCAGTAACTTTATATCGGCGATGTGTTTATCCAGCTGCTAAATTACTCTTATTCCTTATCTTCCAAGGCGTCAATAATTGGCTTTATCTCCTCAGCTGCACCATAAGGCACTCTAAGGTTATATGCCATTTTATAAGTACCCTCAAAGTAATCTCCTTTTAACGGTACAGGTGGATTTTTATAATCTGACAAAAAGCGGATTAGTTCCTCTTTTCTATACTCTAAACTCATTACCTCTTTTCCATTCTCGTCCTGAACAACTAAGTTAAGGTTTGGAATTCCGTCCTTTCTGCTATTAAATAAGCGTATAAGGTGAAATATACATCCTATGATTTGATCCTTGTAAGGAACAGTCACCTCTCGCTTA
>JAYVPP010000007.1:0-2844 GCA_043757305.1 Candidatus Kaiserbacteria bacterium | reverse complement strand
CCCTCTCCTCGCTCTTCTTTGTCATTCTCTTTTCCATTGAACACGCACGCGGTGTTCGGTTTGGAGAAGGGATACGGAGTATCTTTGACCGAATGTTGGTGAGCATCAGGTCGCGAGTGCGCGACGTCATGCCGCCTGTGAATGATCATTTTTTTCAAGAACTCTTCTACTTTGGGGTGCATAAAACGCTGTCGTTTCTTCTCGGTACTATTCGCAAGCTTGAGCATGTTGTACTTCGTATTGTGCGCTTCAACCGCATGCAGGTCGTACGACTCCGTACACAAGGCTCGGCAACTTCACCAAACGTCGAGGTTGCCAAAGCTGGTGATGAACCATCGTCAAGCGATCATCTCACACAGATTGCAGAGCATAAAAAAGAAAATGCACTAACGCCGCGTGAAAAACAAAAAAGAAAGGATCACGCAATCGCGGGCGACGGTCCGTTCTAATATCTATCTGGCATCTGGAAAGTTTCGGCTCTTTGTGCGATACTAGGGCGTCGCAGAAGGGTGGGTTTGTCTTTTTTGAGCCGTGCGTAGCAAAGGTGGTGGAGTGAGAAATGGCGGGGCCATTTCGCAAGAGGTTGTCAATACTTTGAGTTTGCGAAAAGTATCATACAACCTAAACAGCTCCTGTAAGGAGACATAATTCGGGGAATTATGATAAAGTTTTGAAGCGATTTATTTTAGAGAGCCGGCTTAGCTCAGTTGGTAGAGCAACTGTTTTGTAAACAGTAGGTCCCCAGTTCAAGCCTGGGAGCCGGCTCTCTGAAATAAATACTGCTCCCAGCGTTCGCTTGAAAATGTGAATCTATCGAATCACATTTTGCTCGTTCACTCGGGAGTAACCCTGTAAGCAAAGCTTCCCGAAACTGCGCTCGCAATATATAGAAAAATAAACTTTTCTATAATTACTCACTTGTTTCAGTAGGTCCCCAGTTCAAGCCTGGGAGCCGGCTCAAAAAAGAGAAGTTGCACGAAGTACGCTTAGCGAGGTTGGTGGAGCATAATAGTGCGGGGCACTATTATGAGTTTTGTAAACCTGTAAGCAAAGCTTCCTGAAACTTCGCTCGCAATATATAGAAAAATAAACTTTTCTATAATTACTCGCTTGTTTCAGTAGGTCCCCAGTTCAAGTCTTACAGACTCTGTACACTTTGCGGCTACTTTCATTCGCTTCGTTATGAAAGAAAGCTCGCAAAGTTCGAATCATGCTCCCAGCATGATTCGCCTGGCAGCCGGCTCTCTGCAATAAATATTGCTCCCAGTTCAAGTCCAACTAAAATCACCCCTCACCGGGGATTTTTTCGTTCAAAATCAGGCTACACTACAAGCACTTTTCATACTTCCTTTAGGGGTAAAAGAGGGCTATACTCAGAGGATATATGGATACAAAGGAGGCACTATTGCCCTACGCAAAGCGGTTTGATTTCAAGGTTGGTCGTGCCACCGAGCTTACGGGTAAACGGCGCCGATTTTACCGGATACTCGAAATCATCCCGGGTCTTGCTTCATGGACGACGGTCATTGGTATTCTTATCTTATCGAACTTCGCGCCGTTTTTTGCTGCCTACTTCATCATCGGTTTTTCTATTTACTGGGTACTCAAAACTGGCTTTTTGTCGTACCATCTTCGGTACAATTGGAAGCGCCTCAGGCATCATCTTTCCCTCGACTGGGCACAGCTTATTGAGCGTTTTGAGTACGGTCACATCTACCACGTCGTCATTTTGCCGTTTTCGACAGAGCCTGAGCATATTGTGGATGAAACAATCACTTCGATTGCAGCGACGCACTATGATAAAAAAAATATTATCATCGTACTCGGTACGGAAGAGCGTGCAGGTGAAGAGGCGGCACGCATAGGAGCAGCGATGAAAGAGAAGTGGAAAGATACCTTTGGAAATTTTCTCATCACCGTGCATCCTGCAGATATTGTAGGCGAGCTTGCAGGAAAGGGTTCAAATGCTACCTGGGCTGCGGAAAAAGTACGTACAGAAATACTCGACCCGCACGGTATTCGGTACAACCATACACTCGTTTCGATTTTCGATATTGATACCGTCCTCTACCCAGAATATTTCAACTGTCTCATCTGGCATTTCATGACAGCGCGCCGTCCGCTCAAGAGCTCATATCAGCCAGTGCCGATTTTCAATAATAATATCTGGGAAGCGCCAGCTATTGCGCGCGTTGTTGCGATGTCGTCGACATTTTGGGAAATGGTGCAGCAGGAGCGCCCCGAGCGTATGGCGACATTTTCATCGCACTCGGTTTCCTTTCAAGCGCTCTATGAAGTGGGCTATTGGCAGACCAATATGGTAAGCGAAGACTCACGCATTTTCTGGAATCTCTACCTTGCCAACGATGGCGAGTATGACGTCATTCCGCTTTCGTATCCAGTCTCAATGGATGCAAATGTTGCGCCAACATTTTTTGGTACTATGCGCAATATCTATAAGCAGCATCGTCGCTGGACCTACGGCGTGGAAAACTTTGTATACATTGCGTACCACTTTACGCAGCAGAAAAAAATACCACTGAAGACCCGCGTCGGTATCTTACTCCAGCAAGCAGAAGGATACTGGTCACTGGTCACTAACCCCATAATGTTGTTTGTGCTCGGCTGGGCACCGATCTTCCTTGGCACCAAAGAGTTTCACCATACAGTCCTCTCGTATAACCTTCCCATCATCGTACGCGACCTTCTTATGATCGCAATGTTTGGCCTCGTAGTGTCGTCTATCATTTCGCTTACGCTTTTGCCACAACGACCAAAAGATAAAAGTAGGTGGCTCTACCTCGTACTTGCAGTACAATGGATACTTGTTCCTATCACAATGAT
>JAYVPP010000006.1:0-2886 GCA_043757305.1 Candidatus Kaiserbacteria bacterium | reverse complement strand
ACCACGGTACCATCGTCGACAACATCTGTGACAACGGACTCGACTACACACTTGCTCGAGTGTTCGGCGGTGACCTCTTTGCAGAAATTCCTCGCGGCACTCGCTACGACGCAATTCTTTCAAACCCGCCGTACATCGACCCCGCACTTGACCGTGCCGAAGAAAGTGTAAAAAAATATGAACCAGAAAATGCGCTGTACGGTGGCGTCGCGGGAATAGAAATCATTGCACGCATCATCGCACTAGCACCAAGCTATCTGTCACAAAGTGGGACACTCTGGATAGAACATGAGCCAGAGCAAGCATCAGCTATCGCCGAGCTCGGTGCACAAAGCGCCTTCACTACCCAAACACACAAAGATCAATTCGGCATTGATCGTTTTTCAATACTTACACTGCCTCTCTAAGCTTTACGTGTAGTACTATAGAGATATGATTCAAACCTCGGCGCTCTCCTTTGCACTTCACGCAGTATTTTATTTTACGCTTTTGTTCGTCACCCTATACTCTGTCTTTATGGTGTATCACTGGTTTACATTTGGAGCTAGTAAACACATCGCCACAGTTGCAGCGGTCATCTATCTTGTAGGCGCAGCCTTTTGCGTCATACTTATGAGCGTTTCACTCCTCGGTATTTCATAATATATGTCACTCTCTAGCACTTTAGAAGAAAACGAAACAATACTCCGCTCGGTAAGAAAACATTGGTTTTTTCTTTTTTCAAATGCTTTTGGACTGCTGTTCGCATACATTGTGCCATTTGTAGCACTCATTGCGGCCGAAAAGATTTCACTCTTTCAAAAATTTTCAATCGCAACATCACCCAGTCTCGTACCCATCGTAGTATTTTTTTCTGGTCTGTGGACACTTTGCATGTGGGTCTCGTTTTTTGGTAGCTGGACTATGTACTTTCTCGACACGTGGACCATTACCAACATGCGCGTCATCATGGTCAACCAACGCGGACTTTTTCGCCGCTCTGTGGCGAGCTTTCGTCTGGATAAACTTCAGGAAATCACCATCGACACCGACGGCGTACTTGCGACCATGTTTGGCTTTGGCACGATTCATGCCGTTACGGCGGGAGCTGATGATGAGTTCATCATGCGTGGCGCGCCCGACCCTGAAGGGCTCAAGGCGCTGATACTCAAAAACACACCGCACGAAACACCCAATATTTCTTAAAAGGATTTGCTTCTCGTGGACATTGCTTTTTTTAATACTAATGTTATAGTTCGCCTAATAGTTTTTTCACCTAGAATCTTGAAAGGAATATGCCATGCACGTACATGTACGTCCCCCTTCTCGTGAACTTTTCTCGCGCCGCTCCAGATTGCCCTAAACCCTACCGACTACGAGGCAGTGCAGTTTGCCTACTAATGCTCGAAGTACGGGCATGCAAAGCAAGTGCGCGACGACGGCACTCGCTACTTTGACCACCCAAAGGCTGCTGCATGGATTTATATCCGTGAGCTCGGCGGCCGAGACCCTCGCGTTATCATCGACCTCCTCCATGACATGTCAGAAGATCAATACCTTTTGTCACCATGGCGACTTGCCTTGAACTTCGGTCCCGATATCGCGCTTGATATCAGAGCACTCACGAAACTTCCAAAAGGAAAAGAAACGACGGAAGACTACCTCCGTCGCGTGATTGCACAAGGTCGGTGTGCAATTCTAGCAAAACTCATTGACCGCCTTCATAACCTACGTGACGCTCACGACGTAGAAAAGCATACCCGGCAGGTTACTGAGACAAAAAGCTGCCACTTGCCCATGCTCATCAAAGCACTCAAGAGTCATGGCGTTTCATGGGTGTACATTGAAGATGAAATTAATAAAGCGTGTTCTTCGCTTTAGCGCCATCCACTCGCCATCATGCTTGCATGATGGCGTTTTCTTTTACCTTGTTTTTAGCTCCCGCATCGCCTACAATCGTACATATATGAATGACGACAAACGACCTTCGACTGATCCGTATAAAGGTGTGCGTGACTTTTACCCAGAAGATATGGCGGTACAGCGGTATATTTTCGATACATGGGCGAAGGTTTCCGAGAGCTTTGGCTTTGAGCGCTATGACGCATCCATCCTCGAGCCGTCGGAGCTCTATCGCTCGAAGGCTGCCGAAAACGAAGAGATTGTAAACGAGCAGACATACACCTTTATCGACAAGGGTGATCGTGAAGTAACGCTTCGTCCTGAGATGACACCGACTGTTGCTCGTATGATTGCGCACAAGCGACGCGAGCTCCCTCTCCCTGTTCGTTGGTATTCGATTCCAAACCTCTTTCGCTATGAGCGTCCGCAACGCGGCCGCTTGCGCGAACACTGGCAACTCAACTGCGATATTTTTGGAAGCACTGATGTTCAGGCAGATGCAGAAATTATCGCACTCGCGCACAGCATCTTCACCACGTTTGGCGCCACTGAAAAAGATTTTGAGATTCGTGTGAATGACCGTAGTTCACTCACAAAAGAAATTGGAGCACGACTCAAAGACCCTGCAAACATGAACGCAATGTTGAAGCTCCTCGACACAAAGCCAAAAATGGAAAAAGAGGCATACGAAGCTGCAGAAGCTGAACTTCTTAATGAACCACTTCCTACGGACGAGAACGACCAGACGTCAGTACTTGCAGTCCTTGAAGCACTTCGTGCGCGCGGTATAACGAACGCGAAGTACTCGCCAACAATCGTACGTGGATTCAACTACTACACTGGTACTATTTTCGAAATCTTCGATATCCATGAATCAAACAGACGTTCTCTCATGGGCGGTGGCCGTTACGATGACCTCACTTCCCTTTTTAGCGACGCCAAAGTCGTGGGTGTGGGTTTTGGTTTGGGCGACGTCACAATGCGAGACTTTCTTGAGACGCACGA
>JAYVPP010000005.1:0-2916 GCA_043757305.1 Candidatus Kaiserbacteria bacterium | reverse complement strand
ATGAATGAGCTGCAGTGAACCGAGTTGGATTAAAAAAGCCACTGCGATACAGAAAAAAACAATACCAACTGCATATATACGAAATGGTCCGAGGGGTGACTCTAGGCGGCCCTCCAGTCTGCCAGTATTGAACTCGAGACTGTTGGTCGTATCCGCCAGTATTTCATCAAGCTCGATTTCAATCTTCCGGGGATGCTTTTTCGAAAAAAATCTCATAGTATTTTTTCGTTGTTGGTAATGAATAGTAGTGGTCGTAACCCCCAGAAAAAAATAAGAATACCCGTTACTGCAATAGTATATACAGCTGGTAGATGGAGTCTCGGAATGGTGTACCCCATGTAGGAATCGAGAAGAAAGCTAAGCACAATGAGCTCGATACCTTCATAAAAAAAAGCATAGATGATCATCGCTACAAAGGAAAGATACCAAGGTGCTGAAAGTGAAAAAACAGTGAGTATAAAAAATGAAATGAAACGTATCATGGGCGGTGTGATGATGTGCTCGTCGGTGTGGTGGTTCCGGGAATAGAAAGAAGCAACGTGGTGCTGGTGGCACTTTCACGCAGATACCCTTCAATGGTAGTGCGTGACGGAACGACAAATGCTTCCCTTGCGATTGCAACAAAGCGTAATGATGCTGGCGCAAATGCATCAACAATAGATGCGACCGCTCCTGGCTCTGCGGGGTCATCGGTAATATGGGCGACGGTACCAATGCGCTCTCCACGAATGGTGGGTAGTAGAACGCTGTCTCCTTCATGTACCTTTACACCATGAGGCAATACTACTTCAAGCGCTCCGCCCCCAACACCAGTTGCTTTTGCGTGCACGTTTGGGCCGCGAACATAGACATCTACTTGTATACCCGGCGAGCTAAAGAGTGAGACAACCGAAGTTGAGTTATCTACTTTTGCGACGATGCCGATGGGAGTTGTGGTATTGCGATACACCACTGCTTTCTGCACCACGCCGTCGTCAGAGCCTTTATCGACCACTAAAGAATCGTAGGGACTTATGTTTGGTGTGATGAGTACACCAGCATAGATCCGATTATCTTTTCCATCGCCACGCATGTCACGTAGTTCATTGAGGTCCTGGATAGAGGATTCCAGAGCGCTTAGTTTATTGGCAATATCATCCTTCTCACGCATGGCTGTATCTCGCTCTGCCACCGCATGAGCAACGCCGCTCCAATGCTCCTCAAGTCTTTTAATTGAAAAAGGTAGCACGAGGTCGAGTTTTAAAACGATCACATTCAGCGTTCGCATCAGTGTGCTTGGTCCTGGTAGTCCGATATAGAGCAGAATAAGCGCTATGAAAGCAGCGATACAAATAGTGTGAATACCGCGGGAGCTGTTGCTACGTTGTCGGCGAGAAATCATCTTCATTACGTATTAAAATATCGTGATAGAGCTCCATGTTTTCAAGTACGATGCCGGCTCCACGTACTACTGCGGTCAAAGGATCAGGAACCACGATGACTGGTACTTGGAGTACGTCTTCGAGGAGTCCTGCTACCCCGGGTATGAGCGCTCCGCCTCCAGAGAGATAAATACCTCGCTGCATAATATCCGCCAGTATTTCAGGCGGTGTTTTTTCGAGTACATCGCGCACTGCTTCGATGATGGAATCGACTGAATGCGAAATGGCACTGCGCACGTCATTCTCGGTAATGATAACTTCTCGAGGAAGACCGGTGACCACATCGCGGCCACGTACGACTGCTTCTTTGCCTGGGGACTCTTCACGAATAGATGCGAGCGTCACCTTTACATCCTCAGCAGTTTTTTCTCCGATGAGTACTTTAAATTGATCGCGGATGTACGTGATAATGTCATCGTTCAGCCGGTCGCCCGCAACGCGAAGATTTTTCTCAGTCACAATGCCTGAAAGTGAAATAACGGCGATGTCAGTGGTGCCGCCACCAATGTCGATGATCATACTACCCACTGGTTTTGCAATCGGAAGCTTTGCACCAATCGCTGCGGCCATGGGCTCTTCAATGAGAAACACTTCACGCGCGCCGGCATTTCGCGCAGCATCACGAGCTGCGCGCATCTCGACGTTTGTAATACCTGAAGGTACGCCAATGATGACACGTGGAGATATAAGCATGCGCGTAGTCGCGCGGAGGCGTCCGATAAAATACGCGAGTATTTCTTCGGTTACTTCAAAGTCTGAGATAACGCCGTCAACGAGTGGACGTATGACCTGAATGTGTGCTGGGGCGCGACCAAGCATACTCTTTGCTTCGCGACCCACCGCCACGAGCTGGCCTGTTTTACGGTTGATCGCTGCAACGGTCGGCTCGTTGATGATGATCCCCTTTCCTTTCTGGTATACCAGGGTATTAGCAGTGCCGAGATCAATTGCGATATCGGTCGACACAAAAGAAAATAATCGCTCGAGGTTTTTCTGTATCCAATTAATCATTTTCGTCTGGGATAAAAAATCCGAGTAGTGTTTCTTCATCCATTTTCTGTGTTTCACCGGTCTTACGGGTGACCACTTCGAATTGCCCCTCTTCTTGTGCACGTTTGGAGATGATGACTCGGTATGGCATACCGAGGAGGTCGCTGTCGGCAAACTTTTCGCCACCACGCGCATCGCGGTCGTCATACAGCACGCTTACGCCGCGTTTCTTTAGTGACTCATAGACACCGTCAGCAAAATCACGCACGTTCGCGTCGTCAGCATTGAGTGCTACGAGGTGTACTTGAAATGGCGCAACAGCTTCCGGCCAAACAATACCCTTTTCATCACTAAACTTTTCGACAAGTACTCCAATGAGTCGGGTGATACCGATGCCATAGGATCCCATCCAGACAGAGATGTTTTTCCCTTCGCTATCTTTCACCATAAGACCGAGGTCTGTCGCTTTCTGCTGGCCGAAGTTAAAGATGTTGCCCACTTCGGC
>JAYVPP010000004.1:0-2934 GCA_043757305.1 Candidatus Kaiserbacteria bacterium | reverse complement strand
TGCCCTACGACTCCTGGAGGCAAGCTCCGTAAACCGCAAGGGGAGGACGCTGTTATCAAATTTCTGATGGGAGATTTTGGCACAAAAGAAATCGATACACTCAAAAAAATTGAGAAACAAGTGCTCGAAGGCATCACACTCTTTGCAACAGAAGGTCGTGAAGCCGCGACCATGTCGGTGAATAGCAAATAAAGAAATAAACAGGTCCTTCCTGTTAAACAGGAAGGACCTGTTTATTATGATGCAAAAATAAAACCCCAATCATTCTTGCGAATGACTGAGGTCGTGGGGGTTAGGGGTTGAAATTGTATCGACTCCCATTTTCAGGGAAGGCGCGGATATACCTAGTCGACGGTGATGTTTTCTGGCCAGATCAGCATCGCCAGGGTTGCAGCTGCTGGACGGCCGTTTTTCACAGCGGCGCTTTTTGGCCCCGCACGTATAATCGCTTCCATTTATTCCTCCATTTTCTAGGCAGATGCCTAGTCTTTATACGCATCCCTCGTCCATTGCTGGCGGGATGTACTTACGAGTATACGCTCCCTTACAAAACATGCAAGATGGTCTAGTGTGCAAAAATAAATAGGAAAGTGAATAAACAGGAAGGACCTGTTCAGAGCGATGTAGAAAAACAGCCGCGAGTCGAAGACTCGCGGCTGTTTTTCTTGCGCCTATCCAGTTTCGTCTTACTTCGTCTTGTACGAAAGTGTCATGCGGTGATCCTTTGGTTCAAAGAGAGTAATCTTAAACGGATACTTCTTTCCAAGCTCGAGTGTTTTCTTGAGCTCTTCTTCAGAAGCAAACTCTGAGATGTGGACGAGACCAGCAACACCTTCCTCGATAGAAGCGAGTGCGCCGTGCTTGTTGTACTTAATGACAACACCGTCGACCATCTGATCCTTTTCAAACTTCTTTGTAGCTGCAACCCATGGGTTTTCCTTGAGCTGTTTGATAGAGAGTGAGATCTTGTCGTCCTTCACTTCAATGACCTTCACCTTTACCTTATCGCCAACCTTAAAGAGTGAGCGAGTGTTCTCGACGAGACCCCAGTCGATTTCAGAAATGTGTACGAGACCTTCGAGACCTTCCTCGAGGCGAACGAAGACTCCGAAGTCCACAGCACCGGTGACGGTACCAGCGACTTCGTCGCCAACCGCGTAGCGGCTAACTTTCTCTTCTTTCTCTTCCTTTTCTTGAGGACCCTTTTCAGAGAAGATGAGCTTGGCTTCTTTCTGATCTGCAGTGATAACAATCACTGAGAGTGGCTGACCAATGAGGTTGAGGAGTTCAGAGAGAATCTTGTCCTTGTCACCGTCTTCTACACGAGGGTAGTGAGCTGGTGCAAGCTGAGATGCAGGGAGGAATCCCTGGATACCTTGCCATTCGAGGATAAGGCCGCCCTTGTTTGCTTCTTTCACAATGAGTGTAAGCACGCGCTGCTCCTTCTGAGCAGTTTCTGCCTCGCTCCAGATGAGTGCCTGACGAGCCTCTTTGAGTGAGAGCTCGATGTAGCCGTCGCCGTTTTCTGTGTCTACCACCTTCGCAGCAATGGTGTCGCCAACCGACACTTTGCGAAGCACGTCGCGAGCGTTCATGTACTCACGACCGTAGATGATACCTGTTCCCCAAGGGAAGAGATCCACAAAAATGCGCGCACGACCAAGTGCAGACACTTTACCTTCTACGAGTTCACCTACCTGTGGACGTGCGGGCGATTCTGCCATGAAGCCGTCCATCACGCTTGTGGTGAGGACAACTTCCATCTCCGCAGTATCTTCTGTAGTTGCTGTGTTTGTGTTCATGTGTTTTTCAAAGAAGAGCATCGTTCCGCACAGCCCATATGCAACCAGGGGTCATGTGTACGGGGTTACCAATCTCTCCGAGAACTAATAATTGTGCAAAGCCTTTTGTGCTGGTCGCGCTCGCTCGGTCATGAAATTCTAAAAGGAATTTCGCGACCCTTCGCTCGCTAACCAGTGATCGAACAGAGCGATAGTACTATAAAAAAACCTCCGTGTCGAATGACATGGAGGGGTGAGCGAAGAACTAAGAAATGGTACCCGGTCCTGCGCGCGGGAGGGGGACGAGAACGCAGGACCGGGCCGATGTCGATGGGGGCCTATTCCATCAGACTACTGGTAAGCGTGTGTGGAGCGGGAGGATGCGAATACTTCTGCTTACGCAGCACTCACTTACCAGAACCAAACTACTGTCGATACTATAGCACAATTTTTTAAATTTGCAAAATAAAAAGACCGCCCATTCCTCGAAAGGAAGGGCGGTCAAGTGCTCGGTCGGGGCAACGCATGACCGAGGGGCAAGGGTAACATGATACCTGTCACTTTGCAGGGGACTAGCATCATGGGCTGAAAAGTGTGCCTTGGGAGACGCAACTTTCAGATCGAAAGAACAGACGATGGGCGAGCCAGTGGTGTAAAGAGCGGACTTAATATGGATCCTAATGTACTCTTAACTATGCACCAGAGTCTGCAAGCCTCATCGTGGGCGCACAAATTTGCACCGCTTCTGTTTTGCTCAAATTCGAGCGAAACTGTTGGGGGAGCTCACTTGCGTGAAACTCCCCGGGTTGAGTTCAAGCTGCACTGTATCTGGTCAGGGATGAGTTTTTAATTCACCCTGGGCCAAAAAGTTCAACCGGCGGCAGAAGACGATGGCCATTGATTTTTACTCTGTGCAGTTGATGGCTGCGGTGAGAAATTGTGAGAAAACAGAATATATTTCATTAATCTGAACCTCCATTTTTTTGCTGACGAACTATCACTCAATCACCTTCTTTCGAAGGCGACCTGAAGAGTATAGCACATATGAATATATTGTCAAGCCATTTTTCATGTTGTGTGGCTGTCTTTCAATAATATGCCTTAGAATATGCATATTATACAGAATAGATGGAAGCCCGACGCGATTTTGAAA
>JAYVPP010000003.1:0-10904 GCA_043757305.1 Candidatus Kaiserbacteria bacterium | reverse complement strand
GAGCGAAGCATATCCTTTGGACTTTCGTCTTCCTGGAGCTTTGGAAGATCAAAGGGGTTTATGTGGTGTGTTGAGGAGAGTGAAATATTAAAGAAACGACCACCTGTTGCCTCTGCAAGGTATTCGTACTCATGCTCTGGGTCGATGACAATGACATCGGTACCAAACATCAGAGAGCGAAGAATCTCGAGCTTTGCAGCATACGACTTTCCCGAGCCGGATGTTGCAAAGGTCACGGAGTTGTAGTTTGGAAGTGAGAAGCGGTCGAAGAGTACGAGTGAAGAGTTGTGGCGGTTTACGCCATAGAGAATTCCCGTGTCTGCGGTGAGGTCGAATGAGGTGAAAGGGAAAAATGATGAAAGTGGCTCAGAGTTGAACTTATTGTGGACTTCGAGTGAGTCTTGCCCTGTAGGTATGATGCTCTTAAATGCCTGCTCTTGCTGGAAGAGGGCGGGCTTTACGTACACGAGCTTGGCATCGAGAATACCGCGCATCTCCGATTCAGTTTTAGAAATCTCTGCGTCAGTATCGCCATAGATAGCGAGGTAGAGACCCACGTTAAAAAGCTTCTCTTCTGCTTGCTGGAGTCTGTCGCGGAGGTCTTCGAGGTTTCGGTACGCTGCTTCAAGCTCTGGGCTACGCACCTGGCCGCTCTTTTCTCGGATAGAAATCTGGCTCTGTACCTCAGCAACTTTTTTCTGAAACTGTTTGAGTACATCTGCGGTATCGAGTGGATGTATGAAAATGGACACATCGAAAATACGTTCGAGGTTGAGCACAGGCTCAAGCCAGCCGTCATTGAGATAGCGTGGAAACGAAACGACAAAGAACGAACGCACTATTTTCCCGCTCATATTGAGCTCTCGTGGCGTCACTCCTATCGCCGATGGCGCAATGATGTCCGCCAGAGAAAGAGCCGCACCGTTTGTTGCTTCCGGAGGTACGTAGCCCGGTCGGATAGAGTTTGTCGTATCTTGAATAAGTTTTAGTAAGTCCATATATCTTTGTGTTAGCGCACCGGTGCGTTTCTGCCCTCTTCACTTGGGTTAAAGAGGTGGTAGAAGAGCTCGACTATCTCATCGCTTCCGAGCGGTATAGAGCGCACGCCGATACGCGAGAGGCCATTTTCCACCACACCTACGCGCTGCTCGAGCTGGGTGCGGTGTTCCTCATAGCGTACCTCAGGCGATACTGTTTCTGTCTTTTGTTTCGAAAGCATATTATTGAGGCTTTTTTCGATGTTGATTGCGGGTGGGCTATACGGCACCACCACAAAGAAGCTCTTCACCATAATATCAACTTCTGTTGTAAAGGTGCGAATAAACTCTATGTATTCGCGCAGCTGAATCTTCATGAGATCATTTTCCTGCGTCTCTTCTTTGGTATGGAGCAGCTCGAGGTATGGCGCGATATTAAGACGGCGAGACTCGATAGATATCTGTATCGAAAAGTCGAGTGTGTTGAGGAATGATTGAAATTGAGCCAGTATTGCCCGCTGCTCATCCTGTGACTTCAGCGCAAAGTTTATCGATGACACCATAATGATGGCACGAAGGCTTCCGTCACGAAGAATAGCGATGCCGTCACGCACTTCTTTGAGAGGAACAAATGATTGAGTTGCTGATGCTACTTTTGCCATGACTATATGTGATGATCTCGCTCGAGCGCTTTCATTTCTATCGAGCGCGCGAGCGAGGAAATATTGTTGTGCGACGTGACGGTAAAGTCTGGTGGTGGGACTACGCTTACTTTTTCTTTTGCACTTGCGGCTTCTTTCTTCCAAAGGTAGAGGCGACTATGGCTAAAATAGGTGAATATTGCCTCTACCATGAACGAAAGCGGGCGGTTGTTTATGGGGTAGAACGCGAGCCCGAGTGCAAAGACGACGATGGGGCCGCCCACAAGGACAAAGAGTACAAACGGCAAGAAGTACCACACCATGAAGCCTGCCCCCGCTCCTCCTGCGAGATACACAAACTGCTTCCACGTGAAGGGGCCAAAGATTTTATCTTCGACATCCACAAATTGAGGAACTTCAAAACGCATAGACTCATTATATAGTGTCGACGCATTCTTTTATACGCGAGGTCTGGATATGTATGCAAGAAGAAATACAAAACGTGCGCGTAAAACTTTTGAACCCAGACCTACCCCCAACCTTTCAAAAGTTTCACGCGCACGTTTTTGTTCATAAGATTATTTTGGAGCATCAGTATCCAAAATCGCACCGTATGAGGGCTTCGGGGTTTCTTCTTCTACATAAGCAACACCCGCAGCATCATGTGCGAGCGAAGCCTTTAGGTTTTGAAGAAGTGATCCGGGGAGTTCTGTTTCGTTCTTGGGCATGACGCGAGAAGCAGGAAGAGCCACTTGTGCTGGCACAGGTGTCGAAGGCAGCGAAGTGATGGGTGTGACAACAATCGGCTCGGGAGCTGCTGCGGGTACCGTCCCCTCTTCTACTACTTCTTCTGGCGGCAAGTCTTTCACACTTCCAAGCTCGCTGCGAAGTGGCGCAAAAATCTTTTCACCCACTTCTTTTTCAATTTCGAGTGCCACTTCAGGGGTGATGAGGTACTCAGACATGAGTGTGGCACCAAACTCTTCAACCGGCTCAAGGTACATAAGCACAAGCACGATTTCGTTTGCGACTCCAGCTTCCATTTCATCATCGAGGCCAAAATGCTCTGCAAAACCATGTGCCAGAGTGGGTATGGACTCACCAGAAATGAGCTGACGTACCGTCGGCGACAATATTGCAAAGCGCTCATCGAGCTCTTTGTCTAGTTCCGCATTACCTGTTTTGTAGTCCATAAGTACTTAATTAATGAGCGTCATGACCTCCTTCGTGCGCATCGTCTCCGCCTCCCGCGCCATCTTTTTTAGCACCAGCACTAGCGGGACCGTCTTTCTTTGCTTTCTTCTCTTCTTTCTTTGCTTTTATTTTTGTGTCGCGGACCGCTTTTGCAGAAGCGCGACTCATCGAGCGTGTTCGGCCAACAAGCGCTGACGCAATGGCACCGCGTGCCATCCCGAGTTTCGTTGATTCGTCAGAATAGCTATCAAGCAATCCAGCGTACCCAACATCCTTACCACGCGCGATTTTATCAAGTCTCTTTTCACGCATTTCCTCAAGTCGCTTGATATTTTTTTGAGCATCGGCAATATTTTTGAGGGCGGCACCCCTCGCTTCGTTGGTGGTGGCGTGTGAGTAACTTTCTTTCGCACTCGTAAGAGAATCTTTGCTGTTTTTCAATTCTGAAATTGTGTTACGTAAATCATCGTCACTCTCGGCAAAACTCGCCATTTCTGCTGTTGAGACTGCCTTGCCAGCCTGGCGACGATTTTTCTCTCGATCAACTGCTTCTTTTGCTCCTGTAATTGTCTTCTCCTGTTTGTGTATCGCTTCATCAATGTCGTCCTTCTCCCCTTGTGTTTTGGCGAGTTCTTTCGCATTTTTCAATTTGCTGAGTTCATGCTCTTCATGCTCAACGAGCGCTTTGAGACCAACGACTCGAGGATCATCATCACCAACCGTACCAGCTGATTCCGCATAGGCCTTATCGCGAGCTGCAACATCTTCCATAGATTTCTTCCAGCCACCTGTTTTTCCTTCGCCGATGCCAAGGTTTTTACCAAGCCCACCTACTTGGCGAGCATCAAAGCTTGTTTTTTCAGCTACGCGAGACGCATCAAGCAGGCGCCGGTTTACAAAAGCCCTAACCCCTGACTTCCCTATGCTGTCTTTCAATGTGCCGCTATTTGCACCAAAGGAACCCAATCGTCCAAACGTGCCTCGTCCAACTTTTGCACCGATGCCTAGTGTCGCACTCCCCAGTGCTCGCTGCCCGTACATACGAGCCGACTTACCCCAGGAGTTTACTGTCGAAGCGCCATATGCGCCCATTTTCTTTGCAATGATGAGCGAGCCGATGAGAAAGCCAATAATAATAACAAAGTTTAAGAATGCTTGTACTGAGCTCATACCCCCTCCACCCTTGAAGAATGAGGTCATGTCAGAGCCTTTGTTCGATACCCCTACAGCCGACATAGAAATGTACAGCATCAAGAAATATGCGGGGAGAAAGATAACTTGTGACACCAGCCGCTTCCACCACTCTCTAGACCACTCCTCGGTGTTGATGCCTGGAAGCGCAGCTTTGGCAAAAGCTACGGGAGACAATACGAGCAAGAGTGCGAGCGAAATAAAACGTATAGAAATGAGTATTGCTCCCGCAAAAAACACAAACGATGCAATAAGGAGTACGATGGAGACAAGAATAGCAAAGCCAAAGCCTGTTTTGTTATCGAATGCAAGGGTAGGGTTATCGCCGTTTGCAATGAGTTTTTTTGCATCGAAAAATTGTCCGAGTCCCATGCGATCCACGAAAAAGCCAGAAATACCGTAGTTTAACTGGTCTCCATTTGGGCTTTCTGCCTTTGACTCCATATAGGTATATATCTCAAGCGCGGCGACGTTGCCAAAGTCGATGACTGCTTTTCCGAAGAAGAGACTGAAGTTGATGAGAAGTGCCGCGATGACAATCTGAATGACGCCATGCTTGAGCTTGCTGGTATCGGCTTTTACGATGGTCATAAACGCCAAGTAGATCATGCCAAACACAAACGTAAGATTGATGATGTCGCGAATGATACCCCAGCAGGTAATGATGGCGTCACCCAAGGTCGTCCCCTTTGAGAGTTGGGTACCCATCTCGACGACAAAGAGCTGGATCGAACCATTGAGAAGGTACCCAGCAAAGTACAGCAGCATGCCGGAGAGATATATGAGGAATGCGCCGGAGATAATGAAGTTTGCCCAGTCGGTCCAGCTCGCGCTACTACTGTAGTTACCTTGCGGGTCGCCGCCTAGCAGCCCACCATCACTATCCCGTGTCCCATCTGCTTTGTAACAGCGCGCAGCGCCCAGTCCAATTGCTGTACCGATACCAAATGTTTGTAGTGTGGAGCCGGAATTACAACTTGTAAAATCATCAGGGACACCCGCAAGGGTAAATCCTTGCGGGCAGCCACCTGCCGTGTTTGGAGCCAATCCAGCGTTAGTAGGACTAGCGTTATTCACGCATAGATCTTTTGCATAGGTCGTGTCCGCGGTCACAAAAGAGTTTTGCTTGTGAAGCAACAGTTCTCCAATAGGGAGTATGTAAATGATTAGTAACAGAGAAAAAGTACTTATGATGAACTTATTCTTACTATTTCTGATACTATTTTTCATATTAATTGCAGCTCGGGCTACTCGTCGCAGTAGCTGCACGGCTCTTGAGTGCCGTCACCTCGCTCGCCACAGAAAATGTCCGTTCGGTTATTTCTGAGGTAGTGTGAAGTGTGCCATCACCCTGAAGCTTCTGAAACTGCTGTACGACGACGGTCTTTATGTTGGCATCACTACTTTGGTTAAAGCTTTCGAGGAGGAGGTTGAGGATATCGATAATACTTTGTGTCGTAGAAGTCTCGCCGTCGTATTTGTTTTGCAGCGTCAGCGCATCTTTTACGATGGGTACGAGCTCTGAACAAAAGTTGCCCGAAATTTGTGTGGTACTTCCCGTCGTGGTGGTGGTTGTCCCAAAGCTCGCTAACATACTATCGAGATCATTTGCTGCTTTTGCAAACACATTTTGATACTGCGTTTGAAGAGTGATGGCATCTGTCAGGAACCTTGCATCTGCTGTTGCTCCAAACGTTGCGGTTTCATTGCTAAACTGTGACACATACGAAGGAGATGCTCCGCCTTGACTATATGAGAGGCCGAGAAGCCCGTTTGAACCGGTGAGTGCTTGCGAGCCGAGCTTTGAAAAAAGTGAACCAATGACTTCATTGATCTGGTCTGACTGAATGAGGACACGGTCACCCACTGTGAGTGAGAAGTCGAGGTAATGACCAATGACGCTACCAGGAGTTACAATGGTGCATTTGCCATTTTTTTCGCATCGTTTATCGGACAGAAAGCCCTGACCGTTTTGCGCTTCAGTCTTTGCGATGTCTTTTGCATTTTCTACACTACTTTGAGCTGCGTTTATGCTGATAGCCGCAGCACCATAGATGTTGTTTTGTGGATTTGAAACAAGACTAAACCACGCAGACCATCCGCCACTTTTAAAGTCACCACTGATAAAAGCATCAAGACTACCATTGCTGTCAGAGAAAGTGCACTGCGAGCGCTCCCTGTAGTCACGGGCTTCTCGATAGACACGATCAACAATAAAGCGAACGGGAGTTTGGAGCGGCTGGCACAGCTGTGTAAAGTTTGATTGGTCGATAAAGTCATTTGCCGCTCGGTCTTGAGCATCTAAATAGTACTGGTCATAGTCGGTGATAAACGCAGGTTTGCCATTAAAGCCCGAGTTTACCCAGTCGACAACGCTCGCCACTGTTTGACCGAGTACTTTTTTAGCAAGGCTCCAGGCAATGCCGTCGAGGGTAAACTCTTTGAGGTTAAGCGATTGCATGAGGCCTGATGCAAGTCCCTGCTCCGCTGCAGTGATGGTATTTTTGATGAGATTGCTCGGATCGAGGACGATACTCCCTCCCCCGAGTAAGCCACCCAAAACCGCATCAGCTTTTTTCGGCACTGCAAGTGTTCCGCTCCCAACCAGCATGAGCACGATAAATATTCCCGCACACGTTTTTTTGAGAGTCAGAGCGCGAGTAAGGAGTATGTCTCTCATGGTCGCAGACTAAAGAAAAACTGCCCGGGTTCTGTCTTGTCGTACACGATATGTTCCTGCTCCAGTCCTGCTCGAACACCTTCGACGGCTTTCGCTAGGCCTTGTGCGTCACTGAGGTAGCGTTTAAAACGAACATACGAGAGGAGTGGATCACTAAATGTTTTTTCAAATCCTTCGACATCGGCACGGATTGCTTCGAGAGAATTGAGGAGAAGTAAGTGCTGGTTTACAAGAGACTCCGGCACCGGGATCTTTCGAACTCCCACAAGCATTCGTACGTATCCTGCTTTAATGGGCGCAAGCTTTGAGAGCTCACTCGCATTATCGTCCTGCAGAGCTTGTGCAAGCACGATAAGCTCCGAGTCTACTTTTTCTGTATTTTTCCCCGCAGTGAGGATAACTTGTCCGAGTGCATTTCCATATACTTTGATAGCACTTGCTTCGTTTGTCTGCGTGATCTCGATATCGTTTCTTGTGTAGACCGTGCTGGTGGAGAGTGATACAAAGCGACCAACTGAGCTATCGAGGATCGCTTTCTTTTCTTGGTCGCTTAAGTCTTTACCGCCGTGTGTTTTGAGCACATCATTAAAGAACGACACTGCGAATTTCTTTGTTTCAGTATCGGCAACAAACGGCTTGGTACTACTTCCTGCCACTGGAAGAGGTGGGGTGGTCGTACTTGCATCGCTCACCAGTGGGTTTGTCCCAATGAGCTCCTCGAGCCAGTCGCGGATGCCATCACCGTCGGTGTCTTTTTCATCCTGATAGACGCGCTGCGGCACCGCAACGGCAAATGTTTTTGGGTCATTGAGATCGGCTGAGGCGACTGCACTGCCACGTAAAAAGTACCCGCTCGCAATGATTGCGACACCCACACATACCGCCCCTACTATACGAAAACGACCTCCCACATTTGGTATTGTTACTGCCTTGTCAGTATACGCCACTCTCTCTGCTATACGCTCGCTTTTTTTGATTTTATGTGGACAGGGTGAGGAGTTTTGCGAGGGCGACCCATTGCGTAAGCTGTACGTCCTCGCCGCGTACTTTTCGCGGAAGAGAAAGTGCTCCAAATGCTCCATCGAGAGCCTCTGCAGTATAGGTTTCTCGCAGGCAACCATAGAGTTGCTTTCGACGTGATGCAAAACCGGCGTGGACAATGGAAAAGAAGGCCTCCTCTGTGAGGCCTAGGAGGCGGTCTCGTGAGACATTTTTCATGGTTACCACCGCAGAGTCTACTTTCGGTGAAGGAGTAAAACTCCCCCGTTTCACCGTGAAGGCATAGGACGGATCGCTATAGATTTTTACCCCAATTGAAAGAAGCGACTCTTTCTTGCTCCGAGCAATACGCTCCGCCACTTCCTTTTGTACGAGGAATACCACTCGCGATGGCTGAATATCACCATCGAGGCAGAGACGAAAGAGTAGTCCCGAAATATAGTAGGGAATATTGGCAATGACCTTAAACCCATGGTCCGCAAGACCAAGCCAGGAAAAAGATAGCTCGCGAATGTCGCCGTGGTGAATCTGTAAGCGCCCAGCAGTTATTTCAGGAGCGAAGCGCACTTGCAGCTCTTCGATGGCGCGGATATCGGCCTCCACTGCAACGACACTTGCGCCGGCTTTGAGAAGCTCATTGGTCAAAAACCCGGTACCCGGACCTATCTCAAGCACCGTTTCTCCAGGGACTATCTCACCTTCACCAGCAATACGCTCTGCGATACGCACGTCGTTTAGAAAGTGCTGCCCGAGAGATTTTTTCGTTTGGAAGTGTTCCATAATGAGTTCTAGTCTATCTCGATGGTGTTTTCATAGCCAGACTCGGTGGGGTTGGCGGAAACCATAAGCTCATCACCAATATCCTTGAGGAAAGACGAAGGCATATTGATGCGCTTTGATCCAAAAATGGTACGCATGCTTGAAAACGAAAGATATACGCGTTTTTTGGCACGCGTGAGCGCAACATAAAAAAGTCTTCGCTCCTCTTCCTCATCCACTGCCTCAGTATCAAGTCGCTCATGTGGAAAAAGTCCTTCCTCGAGACCAGTAATGAACACATGTTCAAACTCTAGTCCTTTCGATGCATGGACAGTCATCAAGCGCGCAGCTGGGCGGCTCTCTTCGAGCTCGTCCTGGTCACTCTGAAGTGCGGCATCCTCAAGGAGTCGCTCAGTACCCACAAGTGGATCATACTCGTCGTAGCGAAGTGAGAGCGACACAAGCTCACGAATGTTTTCAAGTCGCTCGAGACCTTCCTCTCCCTCGGTACGGAGAACATCTTCTATGCCCGAGCGGCGCACAATAAGCTTGAGCGTATCTGATACACACGCAGTCTTTGCAGCATCGCGAAGCTCTGCCATGAGGAGGTCAAACTGCTCCACTTTTGCGCGTATTCCCTTGGCAAGCTCTTCCTTTTTTCCTTCGAGGATTTTGAGAACACTTGTTTTGCCAATGCCGCGTGCAGGTTCATTGACCACGCGTGCGTAGTCACCGGTCGAGTCGGGGTTGAGTGCAAGCCGTAAGTACGAAAGAATGTCCTTGACCTCTTTACGTTCGAAAAACTTCGTGCCGAGCATCTGGTACGGAATGTTTGAGGACAGAAACGCCTCTTCAAGGATGCGCGATTGAAAGTTGGCACGATATAAAATTGCGATCTCACCCCCGTCAGTACCTGCCTTCAGAAGTGCCTTTACACGCTTTGCTATGTGATAGGCCTCATCGCTCTCGCTCCACGCTGCATAGAGCTCCATAGGCTCGCCATCTTCGTTTTTCGTAAAGACAGTTTTTTCGATACGCTTTTCATTCTTTGCAATGATAGCGTTTGAAGCAGCGATGATCGTCTGCGTCGAGCGGTAGTTTTCTTCGAGGAGGATAATGCGCGCATCCTTAAAGTGCCGCTCAAACTGCAGGATATTGTGAATGTCGGCTCCGCGCCACGAGTAGATATTTTGATCGACGTCACCTACCACGCAGAGATTATTTTGCTCACCCACGAGTAGTCGCGCAATCTCGTACTGGATTTTATTGGTGTCCTGGTACTCGTCGATATGAATGTGTGAAAAGCGAGCGCGGTATGTGTCGCGAATGGTAGGGTTTGAGGTTAAAATCTGTTTTGTTTTGAGAAGAAGGTCATCAAAGTCGAGTGACTTATCACGCGCGAGCACGGCTTCATACTTTTCCCATACTTCCCCAGCTACTTTTTCGCCGTAGCTCAGCTCTTCCCCACTATGCGCCCGCTGCGAAAGGCCTCGCCCTTTCGCTTTACTGATGATACCGAGCATCTTTCGTGGCTCAAACTGCTTTGGGTCATACCCTGCCTTTTCGAGCGCTTCTTTCATTGCACGAATAGAATCTGCTCGATCAAGAATTACAAAGTGTCGCGGCAAGCCCGCTGCTTCGTGTTGCTCGCGAAGCAGCCGGACACCAAAGGAGTGGAAGGTGGTCACGAGCGGTAAGCTTCTCCCCTCCATACTTCCTCCAGGAAGAGCTGCAAAGAGCTTCTCCACGCGCTCGCGCATTTCGCGCGCCGCTTTATTGGTAAAGGTGAGTGCCAGGATCTGTTCGGGGTGCACCCCGCCAGAGACCAGATGCAAAATACGATGCGTGATGACTCTCGTTTTGCCAGAACCAGCACCGGCGAGCACAAGGACTGGACCGTCGACAGCGAGCACTGCCTCTTTTTGACGCTCATTTAACCCTTCGAGATACTTCACCCCGAAACTATAGCACGGGCTAGTTTTCAACAGTTGTAAAAACTATAATATTTTAAATAAGTATTGTCAATACCTATTTAACGGCTTAAAACAGTACCCATAGAGGGTTTGTGGATACACTGTGGACAACTACGGATGTCATCGTTGACGTACCGACCTCCTCCGGTATAGTAGATAAGTTGCCAAAAAAACGACGAGCAACACATACTGTTTGAATGAAATCTCTGGCTCTATTGAGCCATTTATAGTCTTCCATACGGCGGTAAGTCCCTAACGTTACGCTTATTTTACATTCTTTTAAAGACCCCGAGGAATTAGTTTCAAAGCAGCGAAACCATCCGAAGGCGACATATACTCTGAAGAAAATCCTGCTCGCAGATGCGTTGCCGGTATTATTGCTCTTTGTCATTCCATTTGTAGCAAATGCGGGCATTCTTTCGACACTTGCCGGCTTTATAGCTGCACCTCAGGCCACCACTACTATAGTAAATGAAAAGAGTATTGACGA
>JAYVPP010000002.1:0-2954 GCA_043757305.1 Candidatus Kaiserbacteria bacterium | reverse complement strand
ACATCCAAAAAACTTTCGCCCAGTGATCTTCCACGACAATTCGTCGGGAGCTCGCTTCTTGATCGGTTCAACAGTACACACAGAAACTGTAGCAGCGTGGGAAGACGGAAAGGAATATCCTGTCACGTATGTTGAAGTCTCGAGCGTCTCACATCCGTTTTACACGGGTACCGAGAAGGTTATGGACTCAGCTGGCCGTGTGGAGAAGTTCAAGAACCGCGCAACAAAGGCTGGAGGCGCATCACGTGCAAAGAAGGCGTAGCGACAATACTCACAAAACCCCGCATCTGTGGGGTTTTGTTGTATACGATACATGCGTAAAAGATATAGTAGTACTTGGACGACCACTCACTCGCCAGCGCTCGTTCGTTTCGGCTTCGCCCAAAACTATGCTCCGTTTCACTTCGCATAGACCAGCTTTTGGGCTGTAGATGCTCGTCCGAGCACTACTATATCTGCTACTCGACGAAGAAGCGATCAGTGCTATATACGAGACTTGCGGAGGAGTCGAGCCAGTGCAAGACATGCGAGAATGTCCCCCGAGTAAAGTCGTGTACCCCTTCCGTTTTTTGAACTCCGCAGACTGAAAAGCTTGGTTCTGCCGCAGGAAGATTTTCAGTCGAGGACAAGCGAGGCATCCGCAGGAGATGCCGAAGCGTGTGAGAAAAACGGAAGGGGTGCTAAGACGTATAGAAGAAATGTGAAATAATACTCATTATGGACGAAACACAAATACAAGAAGCGCGAGAAAACCAGAAGACTCAATTTTTGATGTCGCAGTTTGACGTGCTCGTGCGTCGTGAGTCAGAGCTCGAAACACTTGCCGGTGACCCCGAGATGGCAGAGCTCGCAGCAGAAGAGCGCGCATCTCTCGCAGAGCAGAAAGCTTCACTTTCGTTAGAAATCATACGCATCGTTGAAGCGTCACGAAAAGAAGAGGAGGAGCCGTACGGCGTCATTCTTGAAGTGCGTGCGGGCACTGGCGGGGAAGAGGCCGCACTTTTTGCCGAGGAGCTTGCCTCGATGTATGAAAAATACTCCGCAAAGCACGGATGGACGAAGTCGCTTGCATCAGAATCGCGCTCCACACAGGGAGGTTTCAAGGAAGCAACCTTTGAAATAATCGGCCGCGATGTATACCGATCCCTCCGTTATGAAACGGGCGTGCATCGTGTGCAGCGCATTCCTATCACTGAAAAAGCGGGGCGTATTCATACGTCCACCGCATCAGTTGCTATTCTTCCCATGCGCCGCAAACCGCGCATTGAGATAAACCCCTCAGATATCGAGATGGAGTTTTCGCGCGCGGGAGGTGCAGGTGGTCAAAACGTCAATAAAGTTGAGTCTGCAGTACGACTCATCCACAAGCCTACCGGCGTCGATGTCCGCTCGCAGTCAGAGCGCAGCCAGCTTAAAAACCGCGAGAAGGCGATGTCTATCCTCATTGCAAAGCTCGAAGTGCTGTATGAAGAGGAAGAGGCAAAAAAGCATGCAGCTACTCGTAAAGAACAGATAGGCACTGGTGACCGTTCAGAGAAGATTCGCACCTACAATTTCCCTCAAAGTCGCATTACAGACCACCGCATAAAGGAATCTTGGCACAACCTTGAAAAAGCTATGGAAGGCGAGATTGACGACATGCTGGAGGCCCTACAGAAGGCCGGAAATGCTGTTGCGGAATGATGCCCCCTGTGGTACTGTGCTTCGTAACGCGTACGGCGCGTTTTTTGTTCGCTTTTCGGCAGCCATACGGGGCTGTACGAGAGCGAGAAAACAAGCCGCAATAGAGCAAAATTAATATCACATGAATACAACAAATACTCTTATAGATCAGCTGTTTAAAGCCGGAGCACACTTCGGTTTTTCTAAGTCTCGCCGTCATCCCTCAGTAAGTTCGTACCTTTTCGGTACAAAGGCAGGCACTGATATCTTTGACCTCGAGCGTACTTCAAAGCTCATCGACGATGCGTCAGCGTTCCTCAAGACTGCAGGTGAAGAAGGAAAGACGGTACTCTTTGTCTCTACAAAGGTAGAAGTCTCAGACCTCGTCCGTGCAAGTGCAGACCGCGCAAACATGCCATTTGTCACCAACCGCTGGATCGGCGGTATCCTTACAAACTTTTCTGAAATCAAGAAGCGTCTTGCACGTCTTGCGTTGCTTAAAGACCAGGGTAACACCGGTGAGCTCGAGCGCAAGTACACAAAGAAAGAGCGTCTCATGCTCGGTCGCGAAGTCGAGAAGCTCGAATTTAACTTCGGCGGCATCGCTCGCATTGAACGCAATCCAGACATTATCGTCGTGGTCGACCCGCGTCACGATATTGTTGCAGTCACGGAAGCAAAGTACGCAAAGATTCCTGTCGTTGCTATTATGTGTTCAGATTGTGATGTTGCTATGGTTACAAAACCAGTACTCGCAAACGACTCACATCGTGAGAGCGTAAGCACCATCCTCACCATCCTCACAGATGCATTTATGGATGGCCGTACACGCTTTGTCCCAAAGACACCTGTAAAGGCGCCTGAGCGTGTCATCACAGCTGCATAAGGGGGAGTTGCTCAGTCGTTATCGGTTTTAGTTCATTTTGTTATGGAGATTACTTCAGAAGTATTGAAACAGCTCCGCGATGCTACTGGCATTTCGGTGATGCAGTGCAAGAAGGCGCTTGAAGAAGCTGGCGGCGATGTCGAAAAGGCCATGGTTATTCTTCGCAAGAAGGGTAGCGAGGCAGCCGCAAAAAAGTCCGACCGCACCCTCGGCGCTGGAGCTATCGGCTCATATGTCCACTCGACACACGAGGTTGCTGCAATGGTTGTAGTCTCGTGCGAAACTGACTTCGTATCTAAAAACCAAGACTTCATCGCATTTGCTCGCGATATCGCTATGCATGTGGCAGCCACAAATCCAAAAGCACTTTCTCGTGAAGAGATTGCTCCCACAGAGCTTGATAAGG
>JAYVPP010000001.1:0-2956 GCA_043757305.1 Candidatus Kaiserbacteria bacterium | reverse complement strand
TTCCCACCTTACTAAACGTCGCAGAGTCCGGGTGACGCGCCACACCCTTGAGGAGGGCTGCATCGAGCGCCTCGACGGTATTACTCGTAGGGTTGAGGATCGGCACGATCTTATTAAGCTTTTCGATGATGAGCTTTGACGGGAGTGCGTCGGTCGTAGCAGGCTTCGTCGCTGCCACTACTTCTGGTTTTGAAGCCTCTGCTACAGCAGGTTTTGTGGGAGTTGTCGCAGTGTGAGGGGCGACAACAGCTGGTGTCGAAGTACTGGAAGCGACAACCGCCTTTGACTCCGGATAAAAGTCGAGTGCATATAGTGCACCGTAGGTAACAGCGAGCACAATGATAAATGCCTTGAAAAAAGGAACTTTTTGTTCCCAGAGGATATTCATCCAGTCGTGCTTAAAGTGGACTTTATAGTGCATAGAATAGTCTCTTTATAATACACTATTTATAACTTTTGTCAAATATTTCACTCAGAAATCTTGTCACTGCCCGTTTCAAAAACTTGACAAGAATAACCTAATATGGTAGCTTATTTGCACACGAGCGGTACTGCATGTACCTTGGGGACCTCCCCTTTTGCGCCCGCAGTGTTCGAGAAGGTAGATCATTATAATGTTTAGTAGCAATCGACATGCGCAGTGCGCCTGTCGCATTTTTAGTATCACACAATTTATGAACAACGTTACAGAAGAATCAAAGACATACGCTATCAAATCACTTGCGATCGTGGGCTTTATCGCCGCAATCATCGCCGGTCTTTGGATCGTCGTACAAGTCATCCAGTACGTTCCGACTGCATTTGAGTCACTCGCAAATATTGCTGACTCAATCTATGGAGGTACAAACCAGCTTTCCTTTAAGGCCGAGAAGGATGTAGTGAACTCAGGTGAGTCACTCCGCCTCACCTACTCACCAGTCCGCGGAAGCGGCTCGTACGTCTTTAGCTATCGTTGTGTTGATGGTGTTTCTGCTGAAACCCGCAACGCAGATGGTGCTATCGTACGTTTCGACTGCGAAAAGGCTATTACTGTTGCGTCTGGAAAACTTCCAAACGTCGAGCAAGTTGCTGAAATAATGTTTAGCTCTGAGAAGGGTCGCTTCTCTGATGTCCCTTTCACGTTTGCATTTGTGCGTGATGGTAGCGACAAGGTGACCTACGAAAAGAATGGTGTAGTGACTGTAGTCAATGCAACTATTCCTCAGACGGGTCTCGTTACACGCGACCCAGTTGTCTCTAAGCCTGTTGTTACAACACCGGTCGTTACAAAGCCTGTAACCGCACCAGTGGTAGTAGCAAAGCCAGTAAAGACAACTCCAGTGGTACTTCACAAGAAGGTTCCTGTAACGGTGACTTCGTATCCAGTGTCTAACCCGAACGGATACACTGACCTCGTGATCGCGTACGTTGGTACTGGCCGCATCGTAAATGGTGTCGTCATTCCAGCAACATCTATCACCACAGGGGACGCAGTCGGTCTCGTACTTTCTGTAAAGAATACCGGTACAAAGACTTCGGGTGTATGGAGCGTTCGTGCGACATTCCCTGGAGAAGATGCAACGAGCTTCACCACCGACACACAGGCACCACTCCTTCCTGGAGAACGCGCAACAATGACTATTCGCTTCACTGCTGGTACAGCAGGTAGTGCAAAGATCATCCGTGCAAATGTCGTTGCTACGAATGAATCTGACTTCTCGAACAACTCCTTCGAAAACACTATCCGCATCGTTCGCTAAGGCGAGCCTCGCGCACGAAAAAAGCTCCCCGAGGGGAGCATTTTTCGTGCGCTTGTAATATATTAAAATACGTGTTATGATGCATTTGCTTCTTTAGGTGTTTGTATGTTCGAGCATACGGCACAGCGTGGAAGCTCTGACTTTTCACCCTACGGTCAGATAGCGCATGCGTTTTGAGCTTTCAGCTCCGCATGCGCTTTTTTATATATCAAAGTGAGCATTTACTATTTTAGAATATTGCGCAGGCGGCCGCAGCCGGTGCATACTACAAGCCCCGTTAGGGGCTTGATGTGCGTTTTAAAATAGTGAATGCGAACGATATTTACACGTCGAGATTTGCAGTCTTTGCGTTGGACTGGATGAATGACTTGCGAGACGCAACATCGGTACCCATGAGGATGTCAAAAACGCGGTCCGCTTCTTGTGCATCTTCTACCGCCACTTGTTTAAGAAGACGATTGCCTGGATTCATGGTGGTTTCCCAGAGTTCTTCAGCGTTCATTTCTCCGAGACCTTTGTATCGCTGGATGCGAACCTTGCCACCTCCCTTCTTTGCGACTTCTTCGGTTTCTTCCTCTGCTTCATCTTCCGTGTTGCTGTCATCGGACTCAACGATATCAGAGGGTGCTTCCTCACCTACAATCGCAAACTTTTCTGCGTCTGAGTATGCGTAGTGTTTTTCTTTACCGCGCTCAATTTTGTAGAGCGGTGGCTGCGCGATGTATAGGAAACCGCCATCGATGATCGGACGGAAGTAGCGGAAGAAAAGTGTGAGGAGAAGTGTGCGAATGTGTGCTCCGTCTACGTCGGCGTCTGTTGCAATGATGACCTTGTGATAGCGGAGTTTTGAGAGGTCGAAGACGTCGCCAATAGCAGTACCCATAGCAATGACCAGATTTTTAACCTGCTCGCTGCCGAGCATGCGGTCGAGACGTGCACGCTCGACGTTGAGGATCTTTCCGCGAAGCGGAAGGATTGCCTGTGTACGACGGTCACGACCCATCTTTGCAGAGCCACCGGCGGAGTCTCACTCTACAATGAAGAGCTCTGACTCTTCAGCGCTCTTTGTCTGACAGTCTGCGAGCTTTCCTGGAAGTGCCATGCCTTCGAGTGCACCCTTGCGGAGCACTGAGTCTTTTGCAGCCTTTGCAGCTTTGCGAGCTTTAAGTGCGAGCACCACCTTGCCTATGATAGCGCGTGCATCGTCTGGATTTTCC